>DASXTT010000253.1:0-1824 GCA_036505255.1 Planctomycetota bacterium
GAAGTTTCGAGTTTCAAGTCCGATTCCTCAACTCGGGTCCTTCAAATGACATGACTTTCCCGGATGAGGTCCCCCTCTTTGAAGCGCTCGTAGCGCAGCGGGCGGATGTCGATCGAAGTCTTGCCCGTCGTGAGCAGTTCCGCCATGAGTTGTCCCGTGGCGGGGGCGTGCATCACGCCGTGGCCGCTGAAACCCGTGGCCAGGTAGAAATTCTTCAGGCCGGGCACCGCGCCGAGGATCGGGTGGTGGTCGGGCGTCACTTCATACAGCCCGGCCCATTGGGTCTTGATCGTGGCGGTCTCGAGTCTCGGGATTCGGTGCATCGCGAGCTCGGCCATCTTCTCGATGAAGGGGTAGTCCACGTTCTGGTTGAAGCTGGGCGGCTCGTCGCGGTCGGCGAGTCCGACGAGGACCCCGCCGCTTTCCGAGTGGCAGTAGACGCCCGTGGTGAAGTCGACGGTCATCGGGATGGGGTGGGGGAGGTCGCCGATCTTTTCCGTGACGAAGACCTGGCGGCGGACGGGCTGGACCGGAATGTCGATTCCGATCATCCGGCCGACCTGGCCGGAGAAGGCGCCGGCGGCGCAGACCACGCGGTTCGCCTTGATCTCGCCGCGCGAGGTCTTGAGTCCCGTGACCGCCCCGTTCGCGACGGTCACGCCCGCGACGTCGGTCTGGAGCAGGTAGCGGACGCCGAGCGCGAGGCCCGCCTTGTGGTAACCCATGACGTAGTCGGCGGGGGGCGCGTACCCGTCGCGCTGGTGGAAGGTGCCGCCCAGGACGTCGTCGACCCGGACGTAGGGGGCCCGCTCCTTCACCCCCTCGCGGGTCAGGAGCTTCACGTCGAGCCCGCGGCTCCGCTGGAGGTCGACGTTCCTGCGGAAAGTCTCCATTTCCGCGGCCCGGGTCGCGATCCAGAGGTAGCCCGCCTGGACGAAGTCGACCTTGATGCCGACGTCGCGGTGGAAGGACTCGAAGAGGTCGAGCGAGAGCTGGGAGAGGCGGATGTTGATGTCGCTTCCGAACTGGGCGCGGATCCCTCCGGCGGCCTTGGCGGTGGAACCGAGGCCGGGGTTGATCTCGCGCTCGACGACCGCGACATCGCGGCCGCCCGCCTTCGCGAGGCTCCAGGCGACGGCGGCGCCGACGATCCCGCCGCCGATGATCGCGACGTCACACGAGAGATGCGGCATCCCTCAGCAGACTAAACGATCCGGGGGCCGCGGACAAGAACCCCGGCGCCGCGATGACGTGATATCAAAATGATATCGAAATGATATCAAAACGATATCAGTGCGGAGGTGCGAAGCGCGGAAGTCCGAAGTCCGAAGCCGGCCCCTTTACAGGATGAGGTCGCTCATCCAGAATCGCGCCCATGAAGAAGATCGTTTCCTCGGACGGGGCGCCGAAGGCCATCGGGCCCTACTCACAGGGCATCGACACCGGGTCGCTGGTCTTCGTCTCAGGCCAGATCCCGCTCGACCCCGCGACGGGGCGGATGGTCGCCCCGACCATCGCGGACCAGACGGAACGGGTGCTCCAGAATGTCAAGGCGATCCTCGCCGGGGCGGGCCTGGACTTGGGCCACGTCGTCCGCACCACCGTCTACCTCGTCGATCTCGGCGAATTCGCCGCGATGAACGAGGTCTACGCCCGCCACTTCCCTAAGGAGCCTCCCGCCCGATCAACGGTCCAGATCTCGGCCCTACCGAAGGGAGCTCGCATCGAAATCGACGTGATAGCCGCGCGCTGACTGGTTCGCCGCTCGTCGCTCGAAGCCCAACTGGGATCTGGGCGCTCGGATCTGGGAGCTCAATCCCGCCC
>DASXTT010000254.1:0-25700 GCA_036505255.1 Planctomycetota bacterium
TCGCCGTCCTTCGCGAACCGGATGTCCGCGAACGCCTCGGCCTGGAAATCGCGCCCGCTGTTCACGCCCTTGAGGTGAAGGTCGAGGCGGTTCCCGCCCGTCACGAAATTCCTCATCGGCTGGACCGCGAGATCCGCGATCACGCGCGCCGGAATGCCGATCGGCCCCGAGTACCCCACCGGGCCCCCGGTGACCTTCTCGATCTCGGCCGGCGTCGCCAGCTCCAGCTTCGCGACCTTCGCGGCGCGCTGGAGCTTGAGCGGGTTGACCTCGTGGTCGCCCCGCACGAGCGCGGCGAGCGGCCCGGACTCCGTGCTGAAGAGGATCGTCTTCACGATCGCCGCCGGTTCCACCTGGAGATACGCCGCGACCTGCTCCACCGTGTGCTGGCCCGGCGTCACGGCCTCCTCGATCGAGTGGAGCTTCGTCGTCTCGGCCTCCTGCCGGATCGTCTCCTTCGCCCGGCCGACCTCCGCCTTCTCGCGGTTCGCGGCGTAGCGGCACGTCGAGCAGAGGACGACCTGGTCCTCGCCCGCCGGGGCGATCGCCATGAACTCGTGCGACACGTCGCCGCCGATCAGCCCGGCCTCCGCCTCGACGGGACGGAAGACGAGGCCGCACCGCGTGAAGATCTTCACGTAGGCGTCGTACATCGCCTGGTAGGAGCGGTCGAGCCCGGACCCGTCGACGTCGAAGGAGTACGCGTCCTTCATGATGAACTCGCGCGTCCGGATGACGCCGAACCGCGGGCGCGCCTCGTCGCGGAACTTCACCTGGATCTGGTAGAGGTTCACGGGCAGGGCGCGGTACGAGAGGTTCGCGTTCCGGAGAAGGTCCGTGATGACCTCCTCGTGCGTCGGGCCGAGGACGTTGACGTGGCCCTTGCGGTCCGTGAACTTGATCATGGCCTCGCCGTACGCCGCGAGCCGGCCCGTCTCCTGCCACAGTTCGGCCGGATGCATGGCGGGCAGGAGGAGCTCGACGGCCCCCGCGCGGTCCATCTCCTCCCGCACGATCCGCTTGATCTTCTCGAGGACGCGCAAGCCGAGGGGGAGGAACGAGTAGACGCCCGCCGAGAGCTGGCGGACGAGGCCCGCCCGGATCATCAGCTTGTGGCTGGCCGCCTCCGCGTCGGAAGGCGGCTCGCGGAGGGTTTGGATGAACGAACGTGTCCAGCGCATATGGGGAAGGCGTTATAGCAAAGTGGGACCGGGTTGACCATTCCGGACCGCATGACGCATGACGCATCACGCATAACGGGAGGGTCCCGCCGTATAATCAAATGCGCATGAGAACGATGACGATCGCGGCTATCCTCGCCGCGACGGCGGGGTCGGCGGAGGCCAGGCAAGCCTCGCAGGAAAACCATCGCGCGGTCTTTGTAAAGGCGGTCGACTCGGTCGTCGGGATCCGCGCCATGGCGCCCCTCGGCGAGCGCTCCGGAACGGGCGTCGTCGTCTCGAAGGACGGCTACATCGTCACCTCGTACGCGACGGTCCCCGAAGGCTCCGAGCAGATCCGCGTCTACCTCCACGGGCCGCGCCTCCTCATCGGGAAGCTCGTCGGCACCTCCCGCGCCCACGAGTTGTCGCTCATCAAGGTCGAGCCCAAGAGCGAGCTGGTGCCCATTGAATTCGGCGACTCGGCCGGGGTGAAGCCTGGCGACGTCTCCTACACGCTCGGGAACGCGGCCCACTGCATCATCGACAACGACGCCGCCTCGCTCGGCGTGGGCATCATCAGCGGCGCGTACACGCTGCGGGTGGCGCGGGCGAACTCGACGTACACCGGCCCCGTCCTCGAGACCACCGCCGCCGTGAACATCGGCATGGAGGGCTCGCCGCTCCTCGACGGGAAGGGGCGGATGGTGGGATTCGTCACGCTCAACTATTCCCCCTCGCGCTTCCTCGGGAATGCGATCCCGGTCAACCCGCTCAAGCCCGTCCTCGAGCGGCTTCGCGGACCCGACGGCGGGACCCCCACGACCGTGCCGGAGAGCCAGGAGCCCGGATATCTCGGCGTGACCGTGGGCGACAAACAGGGGCGCGTGTCGGTTGAGTCGGTTGAAGCGGGATCGCCCGCCGCCCGCGCGGGGATTTCCAAGGGCACGATCCTCACGGCGCTCGGCGGGACGAGCCTGAAGGACGCCGCCGAATTCCGGTCACGCCTCAAGGAATTGAAAGAGGGAGACCTCATCTTCATCAAGGTCGAGGATGACGGGCTCGCGGCGGAGTTGAAAATCACGCTCGGTAAGAAGGGTCGCTAGGATGCGATACGCCGCCGCTCTCGCCCTGGTGCTGGGCGCTCTCCCCGCCCGGGCGCAGGATCCGCTGGCGGAGGAGATGGCCAAAGCCATCCGCGCGGTCCGCGACTCGGCGGGAAAATCGGTCGTGGCGATCGAGGTGATCCGCGGCGAGGACCCCGAGGGCGAGACCGGCAGCGGCCCCGCGGGCGCGCACAAGGACTACTACAATCGTCCCGCCGGCCCGGTGACCGGCACGATTCTCTCGGCCGACGGCTTCATCCTCACGACCGCCTTCAACGTCTCCGGCGAAGTGAAGCGAATCACCGTCACGACGCCCGACGGCCGGAGGCACGAGGCGAAGCGGCTCGGGGCGGACCGGAAGCTCGATATCGCCCTCCTGAAGATCGACGCGAAGGATCTTCCCCTGCTCCCGCGGGCGAAACCCGGGGAGGCGCGGGTGGGCGATTTCGTCTGCGTCATCGGACGCGGCCCCGATCCCGCCGCCCTGACCGTCAACCAGGGGATCCTGAGCGCGCTTGGCCGGCGGAGCGGCACGGCGGTCCAGACCGACGCCGAGGTGAATTATGGCAACGTCGGCGGCCCGCTCGTGACGATGACCGGCGAATGGATCGGCATCACGGCCCACATCTACCCGCGGGCGATGTGGGGCCAGTCGAGCGGCGTCGCCTTCGCCTCCAAGAACGCGGAGATCGACAAGGTCCTCGAGGACCTGAAGAAGGGAAAGGATATCGCGAAGCCCGTGCAGGGGCCGTGGATCGGCGTCCTGGCCGGCGAGCCGCGCGCGGGGGTCGAGGGCGTTCCGGTCGACCAGATCCTGCCGAACTCCCCGGCGGAGGAGGCCGGGCTCGACGCGGGAGACGTCATCGCCGCGGTCGACGGCAAGCCCGTCAAGAGCGTCGAGGAGCTCAAGGCGGCGCTCGCGAAGAAAAAGATCGGCGACGAGATCGAGCTGACGATCCGCCGCCTGAAGCGCGACGGCAAAACCTGGGAAGAGAAGAAAGTGAAAATCAAGCTGGCGGAGAATCCGAACTAGAGATGCGCAGAATCACCCTGGTGATCCTGGGCCTGGCCGGGCTTGCGGCGCGGCAGGAGGGCGGCGCGATCGACGAGGCGCAGAAGCGCCTGCGCGAGGTCCTCGCGCGCGTCACGCCGGCGTACATCTTCATCGACGGAGGCTCGGGGGTCTGCATCTCCGCCGACGGTTGGATGGTCACGAACCATCACGTCGCGGGCGGCCAGAAAGTCTGGCCCATGCGGTTCAGCGGCGGCAAGGAAGGAGTCGCGGACCTCATCGGCTGGCATCCGCTCGACGACGTGGCCGTGCTGAAAATCCGCGACGGCAAGGATCTCCCCTTCGTGCCCATGGGCGACTCCGACGCCGTCCGCGTCGGCGATCCCGTGATCGCGATCGGGAATCCCTTCAACCTGGGCGCCGAGAACTGGGAGCCGACGATCTCGGTCGGCATCGTCTCGGCGATGCACGTCTACCTCGACAGTCCCGGCTACAAGGACGCGATCCAGACGGACACCTCGGTCAATCCGGGGAACTCCGGCGGCCCGCTCATCACGATGAAGGGCGAGGTCGTCGGCATCAACGGCCGGATCAATCCGCGCTTCATGAACCGCGTGAACACGGGGATCGGGTACGCAATCCCGACGAACCAGATCGCGCGGTTCCTCCCCCACTTCAAGGCGGGTGGCCGGCAGTGGGGAGGCCACCTCGACGGCGTGCAGGTCGGGGAGTGCGGCGACGACCGGTTCGAGAACGTGGGCGAATATGGCGACGGGACCTTCATCCACGGGATCGACGAGGGGTGCCCGGCGGAGAAGGCCGGGTTGAAGGAGGGGGACATCCTCTACAGCATCGGCGGCCAGCGGATCACGAACAACAACCGGTGCTTCGGGGTCATCGGGACCTGGCCGGCGGGATCGGTGGTGCCCGTCAAGGCCAAGCGCTGGAACCCGGCGAAGAAGGCCTTCGAGGGATTCGAGACGAAGCTGCTCCTCGGCAGCGTCGAGCAGATGAAGGAGTACTACGCGCAGGCCGGGAACCGGTACTACGGATTCACGCCGGATTACTACCACGAGGGCGCGGGGTTCAAGGTGGGCGAGGTGGACTCGGGCGCCCCCGGCGCCAAGGCGGGGCTGAAGCCGGGCGACCTCATCATGGAGGCGGGCGGAAAGCGGGTCGCGAACTGGGTCGAGTTCCGACAGGAGATGGGGGCGCGCAAGCCGGGCGATGTGGTGAAGCTCAAGGTCCGGCGCGGGATGGAGGAGCTGGAGCCCGAGCTCACGCTTGACCAGCGCGATCTCTCGCAGGACCAGGTCGGCCAGGCCGACCGCCGTCCTCCGAAGAAGAAGGACGACAAAAAGAAGGACGACGAGGACGACGACGACGCGCCGCCGAAGAAGGACGAAAAGCCCAAGTGAAGCAATCAGCCGACAGCGGTCAGCCGTCAGCTTCGGAAGCGATCAGCGGTTAGCGGTCAGCACCCGGCCGACCCGTTCACGCCTTTCGGCTTCGAATTCGCGACAAGAACATGGTCATCAATGATGCTTCCGGCTGCACGCTGACCGCTGAGTGCTGAGAGCTGATCGCGTCCTGCTGATCGCTGACCGCTGAATGCTTCTTAGGCTGATTGCTGAGAGCTGTCGGCTGATCGCTACTTCTTGACGCCCCACTTCCCTTCAGTATCGTCCCAGACGAGGTTGGCCTTGTTCTCGCCGTACCAGACACACCAGGCGTCCGCCGCCTTCACGTGGTCCTTCTCGTTGAGGTCGAACCGCGTGCCCGTCACCAGGCAGAGGACGTGGAGGAGCGGGAAGAAACTCAGGTCCTTCGAAAGGGCCATGGCGCAGAGGTCGAGCGTCGCGCGGTCGCCCTTCAGCAGGTTGTCGAGATGCTGCGACCACTTCTCTTTGAACAGCTTCTGCATCACCGAATTGAGGTAGACCTTCGTCGACTGGTTGCTGAGCTTGCGGACCTCGTCCTCGGTGAACCGCGTCTTGTCCTTGGCCGCCATACGAGAAGTCTACCCCCCCAAACCTCGCCTGATACACGAAAAAGAGAGTTCCGCCTGGCAACTTGATAGACATCAGACAAGAGACTTCCGACATCAGTCCGATCGGGAACCGAAGTCTGATGTCCGATGTCTGATGTCCGAGTTATAATGCGCCTCCCATGGGACGCATTCTCACCCTCGCGCACAGCCCCGACAGCGACGACGCCTTCATGTTCTACGCCCTCGCCAAGGGAAAAATCGACTCCCGCGGCCTCGAGTTCCGCCACATCCTCGAGGACATCCAGACCCTGAACCAGCGCGCCGCCGAGGGGGTCTACGACGTCACCGCCATCAGCTACCACGCCTTCCCTCGCGTTCGGACCCACTATCTCCTCACCCGCGCGGGCTCCAGCGTCGGCGACGGCTACGGGCCGATGCTCGTTTCGGGCAAGCCCCTCACCCGGCAGGACCTCCCCCGGGCGACCGTCGCGATCCCCGGCCCGCTTACGACCGCGTTCCTCGCCCTCAAGCTCTACCGCCCGGACGTGAAGACCAAGGTCGTCCCGTTCGACCGGATTCCGGAGGAGGTCGCGCGCGGCTCCGTCGACGCGGGCCTCCTCATCCACGAGGGCCAGCTCACCTACGGCGACCTCCGGCTCCACCGCATCGTCGACTTCGGCGAATGGTGGAAGCTGGAAACGGGACTCCCCCTCCCCCTGGGCGGCAACGTCGTCCGGCGCTCGCTCGACCCGAAGACGCGGCGCGACATCGACGCCGTCATCCGCGACTCCGTGGCCTGGGCCCTCGACCACCGGCCGGAGGCCCTCGAGCACGCCCTATCCTACGGGCGCGGACTGGACCACGACCGCGCCGACCGGTTCATCGGGATGTACGTGAACGACTTCACGCTCGACCTCGGGAAGCGCGGGGAGGAGGCCCTGCGGCTCCTGCTCCGGCGCGGCCACGAGGCGGGCCTCATCCCGGAGCTCGTGGAACCGGAATTCGTGGGAGGC
The DNA here is from genome assembly GCA_036505255.1 of Planctomycetota bacterium. GTDB lineage: Bacteria > Planctomycetota > MHYJ01 > MHYJ01 > JACPRB01 > DASRJF01. The sequence continues at coordinate 6,282 of DASXTT010000254.1, forward strand.
TAGCTTCGAGTTCGTCCGAACTTTTCGCGGCCCGGCGCTACCAATCGGGCAGACTTTGATGGAAGGAAAGGACGTACCCCCATGAAGACGCTGGCAATTCTTGCGATGGTCCTCGGGACGAGCGTCGCGGTGTTCGAGATGCAGCCCCAGGACGAAGCGAAGATCCGCGAGGCCATCCGCGGCCTCGGCTCCGAGAATTTCGAGGAGCGCGAGAAGGCGGCCACCGAACTGAGGAAGGCCGGCGCGCCGGCCCTCGAAGCCCTGAAGAAGGCGGCCGACGAGAGCGACGACCCGGAAGTCCGGGCCCGCGCCAAGCGGCTCGTCCAGGAGATCGAAAAACCCGCGAAGGCGAAAAGTCGCGCCCCGGGGCTCCGCCTCGGAAATTCGCGCCTGTCCATCCGGCAGACGAACGGCGACACCCTCTACACGATCCAGCCCGAGGAGGGCGAGGCGATCGAATTCCAGCGCTCGACGAACGGCGCCGTGAAGCTGACCTACCCGGACGGCAAGGGGGGCAAGGCCGAGGCCTCGGCGGAGTCCCTCGAGAAGTTCCTGACCGAACACAAGGACCTGGCGGAGAAGTACGGGATTTCGAAAGAGGGGATCGACTTCGGCGGCACCCGGCTCTCCTTCAGCGCGCGCCGGGCGCTCCCCGCGGTCCCGCGCCTGGACGTGCCGGAAATCCCGGCGATCCCGGGGATGCCCGACCTCGAGGAGTTCAAGACGCTCCGCGAGGACCTGCGCCGGGCCTTTGAAGAACTCAACAGATCCCGGGCCTTCCTGCCTGAACTGTGGGAGCGGAACCTCTTCGGCGTCGAAGCGGCCGGCCGCGGCGTCCAGCTGACCCCCGTGCCCGGCGTCCTCCGGTCCCAGCTCTCCATCCCCGAGGGCCAGGGCCTCGTGGTCGAGTCGGTCCGCGAGGGCTCGGCCGCCGACGCCGTCGGGCTGAAGCGGCACGACGTGATCCTGGAGATCGACGGCGCGAAAGTGTCGGGGCCGGGCGACGTCCGCACCCGCCTGAAGCGCGAGTCGTCGGTCAAGGTGCTCCGGGGAGGCAAGGAACAGACCCTGAAACCGGAGCCCGGGCGGAAGAAGGAGTTCTAGGTACTGGGTCAGCTTCCAGATCCCGGATTCCAGCACCCAGCTGGGCTGCGAGCTTCGAGTTTCGAGCCGGAGGCTCCACGCTCACAGCCCCGCCGGGCGCTGGATGCTGGAAGCCGGATGCGCGAATCCCCGCAAGCCCGATCCGCGGATTCGCCCTAGGTGTTTCGACCTAGGTCAAAAACGGAGGGGCCGTCCCGGCCGCGCCCGGACGGCCCTCCGACCCCTTTCAGGCCCCCCCGCCTTTTTCGGCCCGTTCGGCCGGATTCGTTTGACATCCCCCATCCCTTGTGGTATCAATCAGAAGATTGACGTACCTGTAGTGCTTCCGGCGGCCCCGGGAATCGGCGGCGGGGGGCCGGAACGGCCCGCTGTTGCATAAATTTCAAACCCGCGTCGGACCGGCGGGGGGGGTTGGGGGGAGAGAGCGAGGGGGCCCGCCTGCGCGGCCGAAGCCCGACCGCTACGGCGGGGCGAAGGCCCGCCGGAGCGTTTTTGAACCCTGAACAAGGTCGTGCGGCGTCGTCGTCGGCACCGGAAGGCGTGCGCGGGGGCCGGAAGGGGCCGCCGCGTCCGGAATTGAGGGGGAAACCGTGAAAGAACCAGCCATGCAGGATCCTCTTCTCGAAAAGGCGGGCGCGTCGACCGTGGCCGAATCCAAGCACAAGACCAAAACCCGGGACGCCCTGGCGGCCGAGCGGCTCGGAGCCCTGAAATTCCGCAGGGTCTTCACCCGGCCCGGCGTCCACCCCTTCGACGAGATCGCCTGGGAGAAGCGGACCTCGAGGATCTCCAACCCGGACGGCTCCACCGTCTTCGAGATGAAGGACGTGGAGGTCCCCTCCTCCTGGTCCCAGCTCGCGACGGACATCGTCGTCTCCAAGTACTTCCGGAAGGCCGGCGTGCCGGGCACGGGCCACGAAGTGAGCGCCCGCCAGCCCGTCACCCGCGTCGCGCGCACCCTCCGCCGCGCCGGCGAGGGATACGGCGCCTTCGACTCGAAGGAGGACGCCGACGCCTTCGAGATGGAGCTGACGTTCCTCCTCATCAACCAGTACGGCGCCTTCAACTCGCCCGTCTGGTTCAACTGCGGCCTCTCCCAGGAGTACGGCATCACGGGCCGCCCCGTCGGCAACTGGTGCTGGAACCAGGAATCCAACCAGGTCGAGGAGGCCGCGGACGCCTACACCCGGCCCCAGCTCTCCGCCTGCTTCATCCAGCGCATCCAGGACGACCTGATGGACATGGCCGACCAGGTCCGCCGCGAGATGCGCATCTTCAAGTTCGGCTCGGGCACGGGCACGAACTTCTCCACGATCCGCGCCGAGGGGGAGCGCCTCTCGAGCGGCGGCACCTCGAGCGGCCTCATGAGCTTCCTCGAGATCTACGACAAGGCCGCGGGCGCCATCAAGAGCGGCGGCACCACCCGCCGCGCCGCCAAGATGGTCTGCCTCGACATGGACCACCCCGAGATCGAGCGGTTCGTCGACTGGAAGATGCACGAGGAGGACAAGGCCCGCATCCTCATCGAGCTCGGCGGCATGGACCCCGACTTCAACGGCGAGGCCTACCACACGGTCAGCGGCCAGAACTCCAACAATTCCGTCCGCGTGCCCGACGCCTTCATGGAGTCGGTCCTGAAGGACGGCGAGTGGGCCACGACCTGGCGCACGAACGGCAAGGTCGCCAAGGTCCACAAGGCGCGCGACCTGTGGAAGCGGATCGCGACCGCCGCGTGGCGCTGCGCCGACCCCGGCCTCCAGTTCGACACGACGATCAACAGGTGGCACCCCTGCCCGAACACCGACCGGATCTACGCGTCGAACCCCTGCAGCGAGTACATGTTCCTCGACGACAGCGCCTGCAACCTGGCGTCGCTGAACCTGACGAAGTTCCTGGCGCCCGACGGGATGTTCGACGTGGCCCGGTACCGCCACGCCTGCGAGGTCTTCACCACGGCGCAGGAGATCATCGTCGAGTTCGCGAGCTACCCGACGAAGGCGATCGCCCAGAACTCGCACGACTACCGGCCCCTCGGCCTCGGGTACGCGAACCTCGGGACGCTCCTCATGCTCCAGGGGCTCCCCTACGACAGCGACGCGGGCCGGTCCGTGGCCGCCTCGCTCACCGCGATCATGTGCGGCCGCGCCTACCGCCAGAGCGCCGAGGTCGCCCGCGCCCTCGGCCCCTTCGCGGGATTTGAGAAAAACCGCGAGCCCTTCCTCAACGTCATGCGGATGCACCGCGACGCCTCCTACCGGATCGAGCCGAAGGAGGCGCCGGGCTTCGAGTACCTCGTCCGCGCGGCCCGCGAGGACTGGGACGACGCCGTCGCGCTCGGCGAGGTCCACGGCTACCGCAACGCGCAGGCGACGGTCCTGGCGCCGACCGGCACGATCGGCCTCCTCATGGACTGCGACACGACCGGCGTCGAGCCCGACTTCGCCCTCGTCAAGTTCAAGAAGCTCGCGGGCGGCGGCTACTTCAAGATCGTCAACGACTCCGTGCCCGAGGCCCTGCGCCGGCTCGGCTACTCCGAGCGGGACACCGCGGCGATCGTCGAGTTCCTCGTCGGCACGAACACGCTCCGGAACGGCTCGGCGGTCAACGCGGAGTCGCTCAAGTCCCGCGGCCTGACCGACGCGGAGATCGCCGCGATCGAGGAGCAGATCCCGCGCGTCTTCGACCTCGAGCACGCCTTCTCCCCCTTCCTCCTGGGCGAGGGGGCGCTGAAGCGGCTGAAGCTCGCGGACAAGGCGAAGGACCCGAAGTTCAGCCTGCTGAGGGAGCTCGGCTTCTCGGCGGACGAGATCGAGCGGTCGAACCTGAAGATCTGCGGCATGATGACGATCGAGGAGGCCCCGGGGCTCAAGAAGGAGCACCTGCCGATCTTCGACTGCGCCAACCTCTGCGGCCCGCACGGGACGCGGTACATCCACCACATGGGCCACATCCGGATGATGGGCGCGACGCAGCCCTTCATCTCGGGGGCGATCTCCAAGACGATCAACATGCCGAACTCGGCGACGGTCGAGGAGATCCAGCAGGCCTACCTCGAGAGCTGGAGGCTCGGGGTGAAGGCGGTGGCGCTCTACCGCGACGGCTGCAAGGCGAGCCAGCCGCTCTCGACGAAGGTCAAGAAGGAGGAGCCGAAGGACGCGCGGGTGGACCTCCTGGCGACGCAGCTGCCCGCGACGGTCTCCAACCCGGTCAGCCCGCAGGCGGCCTTCCGCGGGCTGAGGCGGATCCGCCTGCCGAAGCGGCGCACGGGGTTCACGCAGGAGTCGCGCGTCGGCGGGCACAAGATCTACGTCCGGACGGGCGAGTACGACGACGGGACGCTCGGCGAGATCTTCATCGACCTGCACAAGGAGGGGGCGGCGCTGAGGTCGGTGATGAACTGTTTCGCGATCGCGGTGTCGCTGGGCCTCCAGCACGGCGTGCCGCTCAAGGAGTTCGTCGACTGCTTCACGTTCCAGCGGTTCGAGCCGCAGGGGACGGTCGACCACCCGAACATCAAGTTTGCCACAAGCATCGTGGATTACGTGTTCCGGATGCTGGCCCTGGAGTATTTGGGGATGACGGAATTCGCCCAGGTGAAGCCCCTGGACGGGATGGGCTCGGCGCCCAAACCCCCTGCCGAGGAAACGGCGGTCCGGAAGGACCCCGCCCCGAAGGACCTCTTCGAGGCGGCCGAGCGCGAGAAGGAAGGGAGGGGCCCGGCGGCGGGGACGGGCTCGAGCGCCCTTTCGGAGCACCTCTCGACGATGATGGGCGACGCGCCCTTCTGCAACATCTGCGGGCACGTCACGGTGCGGAACGGCGTCTGCTACAAGTGCATGAACTGCGGGAACACGATGGGATGTTCGTAAGTAGGGGTGTTCCCGTACTTCAATGAAACCCCCGGGCCACCGGGGGTTTCCTTTTCTGCGGAAGTCGCGAGTCGAGAGTCGAGGAGAAGAAGTCACGGGTCGACGGTCGCGAGTCACGAGTCGAAAACAAGAACCCCCGGGGAACCGGGGGTTTTTCGTTTCACCGGAATCGGGAATCAAGAATCAGGAATCAGGGGCTGAAAGGTGCATCCGGCATCCCGGGGAAGACCACCACGGCCCCATCATTTGCCGAGGAGCGCGATCGTCGCGATCGCCGCGGCCGCGAGCGACCCCGCAACGGCCACCGGCCACGGCCTGAGCTCGGCCGGCTCCGCGACAGGCTTTGCGCGCCACAAGACGAGCCCCGCCGCGATCAGGCCCGCCGCCAGCATCGTCACGGCCGCCACGGGAGGCGGCACCCGGGGCGCCACCTCCTCCTCGGTCACCGCCGGAGCCGGAGGAGCCGGAGTCGGAACCACGGGTCCGGGGGGCGGCGGAGGACGCCGCGCGGACTCCCGCGCGATCTCCGTATTCACGCGAAGGCGCCGCAGGGAGACGTCGACGCGCGAATTCCACGTCGCCGCCCACAATCCAAGATAGGCGAGCGTCGCCACCCCCACCGTCGCCGCCGTCCACCCGAGCCGGCGCCGCGGAGTCTCCACCGGCGCGTGACCCGCGAGGAAATCCAAATACCCCCGGGCGGCCAGCCCGGCCGTCGCGGCGAAGGGAAGGACGAAGAGGGCCCACATCCACTGATATGGCGCCAGATCGCCGCCCCGGCCCACGAATCCGGTCGGATCCCCTTCGCCGTAGAAAAAACCGTTGGCGAGGTAGAAGAGGGCCTGGCCGACGGAGCCCGCCCCGAGCATGAGGAGGAAGACGTACGGGAGGCCGCGGCGCTTCAGCCGCCGGGCGACGATCCACGCCGCCGCGCCCGTCAGCAGGTTCACCGCGATCCCGCCGAGGCTGAAGAGGACGTAGCCCGCGGGAGAGGGATCGAAACCCGACGGCGTGACGCCCCCGCCCCCGAAAAGCGAGAGCTTCAGCGTGACGCTCCGCGCCCCGAGGGCGGCCGCGATCAGGCCGTGGCCCACGACCTCATGCAGGAGCAGCGCGGCGCGGCTGGCGAGGATCGCGAGCGCCAGGAGCGCCCCGTCCACCAGCGCCAGCCTGCGCCAGGTCATCCCTTAGATTAGAAGGGGAAGCTGATGGAAAGCACCAGCTGGATCGTGTCGAACTCCTCGTCCTTCAGCTCGTCCGAATTGGGCTCGAGGAAGATGTACCGCAGGTCCGCGCTGATCGTGGACGACCCCCCCAGCGACATCTTCGCCCCGAACCCGATGTGCGCCCCGAACATGCTCTCGGTCTGGCTGTCGAAGGCGCTCAGGCTCCCCGAGAAATCGACCGTCGTGTAGTACCACCCGAGGCCCGCCAGCACGTAGGGCGCGATCATCGGGGTCTTCGGCAGGGGGAAGAAGAGCACCGAGGCCTGCACCGGGTACGTGATGACCTCGATCTCGCCGTCGGCGAAGTCCGACGTGTGGAACTCGATGGAGCCCTCGAGCGTGAACTGGTCCGTTATCGGATAGCGGATCTGGACCCCCGCGAACCACGTGCCCTTGTCGGCGTCGCGCTCCTTCAGGTAGCCCACCCGGGCGCCGAGCTCGGGCAGCGGGATCTTCGGAATGAACTCCACTTCACCGCCGCCCATGAAGGTGAGGGCAGGATCGCGCACGAGCGAGTCCTGCGCCCACGCCGCCGACCCCATCGCCAGGACGAGCAGACCCGCCGCCAGATTTCGCGCCATGGCTCCTCTCTTTCTGCGTATGATCAGAGAAACTTTACCCGATCGGACCCCGCCCCATGAACAAATTCCCGCTCGCCGGCGTTCTCATGCTCCTCGCCGCCGGGTGCGCCGCGCCCCCCGACCCCGTCCTCGCCCGCCTCCGCCAGGGGGAGGCGCCCGAGTCTCTCCGATACGACAAAAACCCGGTTTGGACGGCGGAAATCGGCGAGGCCCTCGCGGCCGACCGGGCGTGGAAGTCAGATACCGACGCCTTCGCGGCGATCGTCTATTTCGCCGCGAACGCGGGGCCCGAGCACCTCCCCGGGATTGAAGCCCTGCTCGCGGCGGAAAAACCCGAGCGGTGCATGCGGGGCCTGCTTGTCGCGCGCCTCTCCCCCCTGGACGGGACCCGCGACCTGCTCGTGACCCATGCGGCGAAGCTCCTCGACCCCGCCCGGCCGGCGGTCGCGCGCGTCGCCCTGGGCGCGATGGCCGTCCGCCGCGCCCGCGAGGCCACCGAGGCGATATTCGGGTACTTCGAGGCGGCCGACGACCCCGCGGCGCTGCGCGCGCTGGGCCGGATCTGGGAGGGGGGCGGCGATCACCCGCTCCGAACGGCCGTCCACCTCCTCGTCCACAAGCTGACCCTGAGCGCGGCCGCCACCCCTGAATCCGCGGAGGCCCTCCTCCGCGTGATGTCGGACGTCGAGCTGGGGGAGTTCCTCTCGCAATGGGCGGGCGAGAAGTTCGGAGCGAGGAGCCTGATCGTGGCGGCGGCGGGAGCGAAGGACTTCTCCATCCCGCACGGCGAGAAGGTCCACCAGGCGTTCCTCGCGAATCCCGACGGAGAATTGGTGGCCGCCATCCTGCTGACGAGCCGCCACCGGCTCGACCCGGCGGCCGTCCGCGCGCTCCTCGGAGACGACCGCGAAGGAGTGCCCGAGGCGGCCGCCGCGCGGCTCGATTCGATCGAGTCGGGTTTGCGCCCCCGGCTCCCTGACGATTCCGATGGCCGCGCGAGGCTCTTGAAAAAATGGCGTGAGCGGCGCTAGGAAGCTGCCGGCTGCCGGCTTCCTGCTCCCTGCGGCCGGCGGGAGGCTGGAAGCGGGCCGCCGGGAGCTACCCTCACCCCAAGACGGCCTCGCGCATGAATCGCGCGGACTTCGGCTCGCGATCGAAGACGTACTTGATGTGGAAGTCGAGGAGCCGCCGCAGGTCGGCCGCGAACTTCGCGTAGATCTTCAGGTTGAAGGGCCGTCCCAGCCGGAGCGCGCCCAGGCCGTCCGCAACCACCCGCTTCATGGGAAGCCGGAGCGGATCGCGCGGCGGGCATCGCGCGCAGTGAAAGCCCCCGTCGCGCACGCTGAACCAGAGGTCCGACCCCGAAATCGCCTTGCGGCACGACCCGCAGGTGTCGACGCGCGGGAAGTGGCCGAGCAGGTCCAGGAACCGCGCCTCGAACCGGAAGACGCAATCCGCCAGCGGCGCCCCCTTCGCGAGCGCCGCCAACGCGCTCTCCGCGGCCTCGTACAGGTCGGCCTGCGGCACCCCCTCGGCGGTGAATTCGTCGAGGAGATCCGCGATGTAGCTCGCCGCGGAGAATCGCGCCCAGTCGCGGCGGATCTCCGGGTAGTCCTCGAGGGTCTCCCCCGCCGTCAGGAGGTCGAGCGTCCCCGGATCCTTCTCGATCCGCAGGATCTCGACGAGGGAGAGGACGTCGAAGGGGCCCCGGAAGGCGCTCTTCTTCCGCTTGGATCCCTTGGCGATCCCGTGGATCTTGCCCAGCTCGCGGGCGTAGAGGTGGACGACCTGGCTGGTCTCGCTGAAATCGAAGACCCGGATCACCAGCGCCAGCGATTTCCTCACCCGCATAGGCGCGTCATTGTAGCGACTCGCGAAGCGGTCCGCCGACAGCGGTCGGCGATCAACGTCGGAAGCGCACATCCGTCAGCTTTCAGCGCGCTTGCCGCCTGGCTGAGGGCTGATGGCTGTTGCCTGATGGCCTCCGACGCTGAGGGCCGATAGCTGAAGGCTTCTGATGCTGATAGCTGATGGCTGTCGGCTGAGCGTCAGTCTTATTTCACCTCGGCGATGGCGTCGGCCATCCGGTACATCCCCTTGACGATCTTCTCCATCGAGGTGGCGTAGGAGATGCGGATGTGGTCGTCGCTGCCGAACCCCGCCCCGGGCACGACGGCGACCCGGGCTTCCTCGAGGAGGAACTCGGCGAACTCCACCGAGGAGCGGCAGGTCCGGCCCCGCAGGGAGCGGCCGTAGAACCCGCTCACCCGGGGAAAGACGTAGAACGCCCCCTCGGGTTCCAGCACCGAAATCCCCGGGATCTCGCGGAGCTTGCCCATGATGGTGTCGCGCCGCTTGCGGTACTCCGCGATCCACGCCGGGAGGAACGCGTGGTCGCTCTTCAGCGCGGCAAGCGCCGCGTCCTGGGCGATGGAGTTCGGGTTGGAGGTCGCCTGGCTCTGGATCCGGGCGGCGCCGTCGATGACGTCGGGCGGCCCGGCCGCGTACCCGATGCGCCATCCCGTCATCGCGTAGGTCTTCGAGCAGCTGTTCACGACGATCGTGAGGTCCGCGATCTCGCGACCCAGCGAGGCGATCGAGACGTGCGCGGCGTTTCCGTACACCAGCTTCTCGTACACTTCGTCCGAGATGACGTAGAGGCCCCGATCGACCGCGACCGCGGCGAGGGCCTCCAGCTCGGCCCGGGTGTAGACGGCGCCGGTCGGATTCGAGGGGCTGCAGTGGATGAAGACCTTGGTCCGGCGCGTGATGGCGGCGGCGAGGCCGGCGGCCGTGAGCTTGAACCCGGCCTCCTCCGACGTCGGGGCGATGACGGGGCGCGCGCCCGTCGTCTTCACCATCTCGGGGTAGCTCGTCCAGTAGGGCGCGGCGATGACGGCCTCGTCGTCGGGGTCGAGGATCGCGTGGAGCGCGTTGTAGATGGCGTGCTTCGCGCCGCAGGAGATGAGCACCTGCGTGGGGTCGTAATCGAGGCCCTGGTCCCGGCGGAACTTGTCCGCGACGGCGGCGCGGAGGGGCGCGATCCCCGAGGAGGGCGTGTACTTCGTGTGGCCCTTGGCCAGGCCCTCGATCGCCGCCTTCTTGATGAAGTCCGGCGTGTCGAAGTCGGGCTCGCCGGCCGCGAAGGAGAGGATGTCGACGCCCTGGGCCCTCATCCGGGCGGCCTTCTCTGCCACGGCGAGCGTGACGGACTCCCCCACGGCGAGGGCCCGGCGGGAAAGGGTGGGACCGGACGTCGCGGGCGGCGTGGTCATGACGCCGTCAATCTAGACCCCGCGCACCCGCGCTGCAACTGAATTGGCCTCGCGAGCCGTCCCGACTTTGGAATCCGGAATGCGGGCGGCGGAATAGTCCGATCATCGTAGGATTCGGTATGAGAACCGCGGCCGCCCTCCTGGCGTTCTCGCTCGCGGGCTGCTGGACGGGCGACGGCGCGTTGCCGGGCACCCAGATCGTCTTTCCGGGACTCCCTCCCCTCGCGGTCAACAGTCCCGACTCGTTCACGATGGTCCCGATGGGGTCCATCCTGAACGGCACGTACGCCTACACGTGGTCCTGCGGGGTCGGGCAGGCGAATCTCACGATCGCGGGGATCACGGGCGGCTCCATCCGGATCGAGATCGAGGACGACGCGGGGGCGGTCGTCCACGACAACCGGTACGACGGCGGGCTCATGGGCGCGATCAGCGCGATGACCTCGCCCGACGGCGCGCCCGGTGACTGGCGGCTGCGGTTCACGTTCGAGAACGTCGCCTCCGTGGGCGCCATCGCGATCGACGCGGACCTCTTCGACGACCCGGACGACATCACGATCGCGGGCGCCTACGCCCTGGAGTCGACCTATTTCTACGAGGCGGGATGGCCCGCGGGGCCCGCGCAGGTGACGCTCGCCTCCGCGATCTCGCTGGGTACGGTGCGGATCCGGATGTGGGACGGCAACGGCGATCTCGTGATGGACCGGACGAACCTCGCCATCTTCGTCGGCGCCTTCAACGGCGATTCCCATTCGGGCGCGGCGGGGACCTGGAGAATCAGCATCGATGTCGACGCGGTAGCCACAGCTGGGGCGATTACGATCAGCCATCCTTGACCCGGGAAGTCGAGAGTCGTGGGTCAGGAGTCGAGAGTCGAAGACCGGAAGCCTCGAGTTGTCCGTCGCGAGTCACGAGTCGCCCGACTTTGGACTTCGCTCAGGGTCTGACGAGGGTTGCGCTTCCAAAATAGAAGAAGAGCGTCAGGATGTCGGCGATCATGAGCACCACGGGGCCGCCCGCCACCGTGGGCTCGACGCGCAGCCGCCTCAGAAGCGTGGGCACCGTCACGCCGACCAGCGTCGCCGTGCAGACCCCGAGGACGACGCTCCCCCCGATCACCACGCCGAACCTCCAGCTCCAATCCGAGTGCCCCAGCGTGGACGCCGCCACGACGAGGATCGCGGCGTACAGGCCGACGAGCAGGCCCACCGCCACCTCCTTGAGCAGGAAGCGGATGAGCGAACCCCGGGGAAGGTCGCTCGAGATCAGCGTCTTCATCACGATCGTGGCCGTCTGCGCCGCGACCGACTCCGACACCGCGAGGACGAGGGGCACGAAGAGCCCGAGGATGACGACCCGTTCGAGGGTGGCCCTGAAGAGCCCGCCGATGAACGCGCAGCCGAGCCCGCCGACGACCGTCATCGTGATCCACGGGATCCGGTGGCGCGCGGCCATGCCCGTCGCCAGGACCGGCTCGCGCGCGTCGGCGCCCGTGGCGCTGTAGACGATCTGGTTCTCCTGCTCCTTGACCGCGGTCAGCACCTTGTCCGCCGTGACCACCCCCACGAGGCGCTCCTGGTCGTCCACGACGGGAAGGGCCAGGAAATGATGCTCGCGGAAGGCGCGGACCACCTCGTCCCGGGGCTGGCGCGCGTGAAGCTTCACCGCGCTGCGGGAGGCGACCGCCCCCACCCGCTGGCGCGGCTCCGCCGCGAGGAGGGCCCGCACGGGGAGCGTCCCCAGGAGCTTCCCGGCCTTGTCCACGACGTACACGTAGCTGATCGACTCGACCTTCGCGAACTCGCGGAACATCTCGAGCGCCTTCGCCACCGTCACCACCTCCGGCACGCTCGCGTAGCGGGTCGACATCATCCCGCCCGCCGTGTCCTCGGGGTAGGCGAGGATGGTCTGGACCTCGGCCGCGAGTTCCGGCCCGAGGGCGTCGAGCATCCGCTCGCGGTATTCCGGGCCGAGCCGGATCGCGAGGTGGGCGAGATCGTCCGGGGGGAACTCGCGCAGGTACGGCACGGCGCGCTCGATCCCGAACTTCGTCAGGCCGCCGACGACGGACCGGCTGTCGCACTCGCGGAGCAGGGACGACCAGCGGTCCGGCGGGAGGCGGTCGAGCATCATCGCCTGCTCGTCCGGGTCGAGCTGGACGAAGACCTCGGGGGAAACGTCGGGCGCCTCGCCGCGGCGGAGCGCGGCGCGGACCCGGCCGGGGCTCAGGGCGGGCTGCATGGCGCCCCACTATAGAACGGCGCCGCGGATCCGGGAATCGCTCAACCCAACGCGGGGAACGTGACGTGAAACGTGGTGCCCACGCCCTCCCGCGAGGTGACGGCGATCGAGCCGCCGTGCGCCTCCACGAGGGAGCGCGTGATCGACAGGCCCAGCCCGTGGCCTCCGACGGCGTCCGCCGGCGAGCGGCTCCGGCCCCGGTCGACCCGGAAGAAGCGGTCGAAGAGGTGCGGGAGGCTCTCGGCCGAGATGCCGACGCCGGTGTCGGCCACCTCGACGCGGACCGACGAATCCTCGCGCCAGACCGAGACCTTGACCTCGCCCCCCTCGCGGTTGTACTTCACGCCGTTCTCGAGGAGGTTCATGAGGACGCGCCGGAGGGCGACGGCGTCGCCCGTCACCCGCACCCCCGGCGCCAGGAGCCCCGCGCGCACCTTCACGCCGCGGGTCTCGCCGAGGATTTCCATGTCCCCCACCGCCCGCTGGGCCAGCTCCCCCACGTCCACGGGCTCGTGCCTCAGCGCCGCCTGCTTGCTGTCGAGCTGCGCGAGGAGCAGGAGGTTGTCCACGATGTGGGTCATGCGCGACACTTCCTCCGCGACGCTCGCCAGGAGGCGCTGGTAGGTGGCCACGTCGGCGTCCCGCTCCAGGGTCAGCTCGATCTCCGTCCGCAGGTTCGCCAGCGGCGTCTTCAGCTCGTGCGAGGCGTTCGAGGTGAAGGCGTTGACCTGGTCGAACGCGCGCTCGAGCCGCCCGAGCATGTCGTTCAGCGTGATGGCGAGATCGCGGATCTCCCCGCGCGTCCTCGGGATCGGGATGCGCTGCGAGAGGTTCGACCGCTGGATCGACTCCGCCTGCTTGCGGAGGACGTCCACCGGGGAGAGCGCCCCCCGGACGAAGACGCGCCCGACGTACCACGCGATGAGGAGCATCGCGGGGATGAAGACGGCGAAGTAGAGGAGGAGCCGCTGGAGGCGGCGGCCCACCCGCTCCTCGTCGAGCCCGAGGACGATCCAGTACTCGTTCCCCTGCGGATCGCGGGCCGTCTCGATCCAGAAGCGGTGCGTCTTCGAGCCGACGGCGGCCCGCACGGAATCGGAGCGCATCCCGCGCACCCGGTCGAAGGGAAGGGCGCCGTCCGGCGACTGGTAGAGGACCTGGCCCGAGGCGTCGTACACGGCCACCGAGGCGCCGATGCGGTCGCGGTAGGCGTCGACCGGCCACGCCTCATGCCGCCGGACGCGGTCGAGGTTCTCGAAGAAGACCTCCGCGAAGGCGCCGGCCTGGCGGCGGACGGAGTCGTCGAAGTCCTGAAGCAGCTCCCGCCGCGCCGTGAGATAGATGGAGGTCGCGAAGGCGACGAGGATGACCCCCAGGATCACGACGTACAACAGGGTGAGTCGTGACTTAAGCGAACGGAGCATGTGCAGTGTTCAATGTTCGACGTTCAATGCTCAATGTTGGTCCGAAGTCCGAGGTCCGACGTCATGCCAACTGTTCACTCTGACCTTGGACATCGGACTTTGAACGAACATCGGACCTTGAACTCAGGACTCGGTTTCGGCCTCGGGTTCTTTGATCATGTACCCGACTCCGCGGATCGTGTGGATGAGCTTCGGCCGGCGCTCGCCCTCCAGCTTCCGCCGCAGGTAGTTCACGAAGACGTCCACGACGTTGCTCTGCCAGTCGAAGCTGTAGTCCCAGACGTGCTCGGCGATCGAGGTGCGGGTCAGCACGCGGTTCGGGTTGCGCATGAGGTACTCGAGGAGCGCGTACTCGCGCGGCGTCAGGCGGATCTCCTCGCCCCCGCGTCGGACATCGCGCCGCAGGAGGTCCATCGTGAGGTCGGCGATCTTGAGGGTGGAAGTCCCGCCCTCGGAGCCGCGCCGGAGGAGGGCGCGGACCCGGGCGCGGAGCTCGTCGAGCGAGAAGGGTTTCGCGAGGTAGTCGTCGGCGCCGAGGTCGAGGCCCTTGACGCGGTCCTTCACCTGGCCGCGCGCGGAGAGGATGAGGACCGGGGTCGTCCGCTTCGCCTCCCGGAGCTCCCGGAGGATGGAGAGGCCGTCCTTCTTGGGGAGGAGGAGATCGAGGATGACCAGGTCGTAGGTCTGCGAGCCGGCGAGATAGGAGCCCTCCTCCCCGTCGGCGCCCACGTCGACGGCGTGGGAGTCCTCGACGAGGGCCCGTCGGATGAATCCGGCGAGCTTTTTCTCATCCTCAACGACCAAGATGCGCATACAGAAGAGCTTCCTGCTTCCTGCTTCCTGCTTCCCGCTCCCCAGCTCACAGCGGGAGGCCTCGGAGCTGAGGGCTGATGGCTGAAGGCTGATGGCTGGTGGTTAGGATATCCGCCATCGCGAGAGGTTGTCAAAACGGGTCCCGCCAAAATATATTTCAACTCCTCTGGTGCCGGGGCCCGCTCCGGGAGTAAACTTTGATGCCGGCCGGGGAGGGGAGTCCCCGAATCCGATCATGAACCGACTTATACGCGCCCAGCGCCTCTGGCTGGTACGCCGCCTGCTCCTGCTGGGGGGGAGCGCCGGCGCGGCCGCGGCCGCCTTCGCGCTTCAGCTGATCCGCCTCCGGCTCGACCCCAATGGGGCCTCCGTCCACGCCGTGGCCCTCCTCGTGACCTTCATCATCCTCGCGATCATGGTCCGGCTCTTGCGGCTCCACCTCGAGGGCCCCGGGCTCGAAGCTCCCTCGTGGGACCGGCACGCCCATCGGGCCTCGGTGCGGGAGTCGCCGCTCGTGGCGGTCTGCGGCGCGGTCGTGGCCGCGCTCCTGGTGGCGGTCACCCCGCGTCTCGTCGCCGAGGAGCGTCCGGGCCTGCCCGCGACCCTCGCGGTGCGGGTTCCCGAGTCGGAGCCGCCGTCGGAAGCGCTCGTCGACCCGGGCCCCGAGGTCGTCGTGGATTCGCCGCCCGCCCCCGTCGAAGTAAATCCGGCAAGGCCCGCCCCCGCGGTCGGGGAGACTCGCGCCATCGCCTCGAAGCCGGAGCCGGCGAGGCGCAAGCCGAGCTTTTCGGAGCCCCTGCCCCCCCTCCAACCCCTGGTCGAGATCAGCTTTCAGGAAAGCTACGTGGACGGGGCGCAGGAAGAGGATTCCCGGAAGTTCCAGCAGGAGCCGTATGACCCGAGGCTTCCGGCCGATCCGATCGTCCGACCCCTGGCGGCGCAGGCGCCGCTCCCGCCGATCCACACCGGGTTCGGCGGGTTCCTGGCGATGCCCGCGGGACACGTGAAGCTCGAGGGCGGCACGGGCCGGTTCGAACTGGACATCGAGGACTTCCGGGGATCGAGCACGTTCGCGGGCGCCGTGGATTTCACCGTGGAATTCGCGCTGACGCCCGACAACGCGGTGAAGATCGTCTACGGGGGAATGCGGATCTTCGAGGACGGCAATCTGGAAGCCGACGCGACGTTCGGCTCGGCCACCGGCCGGAAGGGCGACCCCTTCGAGTTCGAGATGACCTGGAGCCACTTCTACGCGGGGCTCTCGCACCGGCTCACGGGGTACACCCGCGGGAGCTGGTTCGACCTCTCCGTCCACGCCGGGGCGATGATCGACCACACGCTGAGCCGGTTCGAGTCGGCCCCCTCGGGGGTCAAGGGCGAGCCGGCGGACGGCGAGCGCGGATGGTTCGCCCCCGGGGTCGGAATCAGCATGACCTTCCGCGGGCCGGGCCCGGCCGGGTTCATCTTCGAGGTCCTGCAGAGCGCTCCCGCGAACCTCGGCGGCCAGGCGATCGCGCTCACCGACCTCCGGACGGGCGTGACGGTCGACCTGTCGTCCACGGCCTCCCTGTTCCTGGGCTACCGGTACGTCCGCGCCGTGTACACCCTCTTCCAGGAGCCCTTCGCGCGGGAGGACCCGCAGAAGAGCGCCGACCTCCTGATCCGCGGCCCGATCCTCGGGCTCGACCTCCGCTTCTAAACCGGTCATTAGAAATATCTAATCCGGCTCTCACAAGGGGCTCACCCCGGTGTCCTAAGCTCGGACTCTAGAGGAGGGAACCGGACCGTCTCGGGGGCCCGTGCCGTTTCTGGGCACGGAAAGCGGATGCTTTTCCAAGATCCGGCGGGTTGCCTGTCCCCCGAGACGTCCGCCCTCCCGACCCCCCCTCCCCCGCGGCGGTTTCCCCTTGCAATCATTTTCATATTTTGATAACTATGAAAGTATGAGGACGGCGATCGAGGCGGCCCCGGCGGCCCGGTGCTTCCGCGCCCTGTCGAACCCGGCGCGGCTCGAGGTGTTCTTCCATCTCGTGCGCGCGGGGGAGCGGCCGGCCGGGCGGATCGCGAAGGCCGTGCGGATGCCCGCCCCCACGCTCTCGCGGCATCTCGCGATCCTGCGGGACTGCGGCCTCATCCGCTGCCGCCGGGAGCGCCGCCACGTGTACTGTTCCGTGCGGGGCGACATCGTCACCCTGCTCGTCCGCATCCTGACCGCCTGTTGCTGAAGGAGGCTCCCATGTCCGCGAACGTGCATGTCCATCTCCACGCGAACGACCTGGCCGCGAGCCGGGACTTCTACCGGAAGTTCCTCGGGGCCGACCCCGTGAAGGAGAAGCCGGGGTACGTGAAGTTCCTGCCGGACTTCGCGCCGCTCAACCTCGCCCTCACTCCGCGCGGGCCCGGGGAGTCGGGGGCGCCGGGAGGCCATCTCGGGATCCAGGTCCACGCGCCGGAAGCGGTGCGGCGCCACCTCGAGCGCGTCAAGGCCGCGGGGCTGGCGGTCCGGGAGCAGCTGGGCGTCGTCTGCTGCCACGCGGAGCAGGACAAGTTCTGGGTGGTCGATCCCGACGGGCTGGAGTGGGAGGTCTACTACCTCGCGCGCGACGTGGAGGACGCGACCCCGGCGACGACTTCAGCCTGCTGCGTCAAATCGTGAGCGGCCGTTCCCGTCCGGAAAAGTGCTTGCCTTCGTCCGGCCCGGTGGCTATCTAGTAACTCTCCGCCGGCCCCTCAAGGCCATTCAACTTCGTGGGCACGTGGTGGAATTGGCAGACACGTACGTTTGAGGGGCGTATGCCGCAAGGCGTGGGAGTTCGAGTCTCCCCGTGCCCACCATCCAATCCCTTCCCGTTCAATCCTCGAACACGGCGCGGTCGGTGAGCGTGACCGTGCGGACCTGGACGAGCTTCAGTTTCGGCCGGAGTTCGCGCTCGATCTTGACCGTCACCGTCTCCCCCGGCTTGCGGCCCCCCACGATGGAGTGCACGTCCCCGTTGTGGCTCACGCGCCGGCCGTCGACCTCGAGGATCACGTCCCCCGGCGCCAGCCCGGCCTTCCGGCCGCCCGAACGCCGATAAGTCCCCTTCACCTCCACCTTGCCGGCCGCGTCTTCGAGGATTACCCCGATGAAGCCGTTCGCCCTGGCCTCCTTCTTCCGCTCCTCCTGCTTCTCCGCCGCGGACGCGACGATCTGCTTCCACTCCTCGGTCCCCGCGAGGGGCGCGAAGGGGCCCTCGGCCTTCAGGTCCGAGGGCTCCACCGCCTTCGAGTTGACCGCCTGCCGGAGGTGCTCGAGCGCCCGCTCCTTCCGCGCGGCCGGCTCTGACTCCTCCCCCTCCTCCTTCGGGCCGTGGAGCGCGACCGCCGCCAGAGCGAACCGCGCCACCGCCGAGGACCAGCCGCCGATCCCGCGCGACAGCGCCTTCTCGGCGTCGTCCTTGGCCCCCTCCCAGCGGCCGAGGTTCGCCTTCATCCACGCCCGATGGGCCCACCCCTCGCCCTCCTGCGGCTCGCGCTCCACGATCCGCTCCCAGTCGTCGTGCGCCTCGGAGGATTTGCCCTGCTCCTCCAGCGCGAGCGCCCGCCAGCGGAAGAGCTTCCGGCCGTCCACCCCCTGGCCCGTGGCGAGGGTCACGGTTTCGACCGCGGCGTCGTAGTCCTTCAGCCAGAAGGAGGCCTCCGCCCGCGCGGCCCACGGCTCCGGGTCCATGGGAATTTCGCGCGCCGTCAATTCGGCCAGCGACTGGAGCGCCTTCCACTGCCGGTTCGCGCGGAAGGGCGGGACGTACTTGAGGAATGTGTCGCGCGTGGGCCGCTTGGCGGCGGCCTCCAGGATCCACTTCGCCCCCTTCTCCTCGTCTCCGGAGGCGAGGCAGGCGAATCCGAGCGTTTCCCGGATCGTGAAGGCCAGGTCGGCGTCCACTTTTTCAAGATCGATCCTGGCGAGAACCTCTGCGGCGCCGGCGTCCTGGAGGTGCCACAAGCCCAATCCGTACCACGCCTCCGAATAGGCCCCGCCCGAGGCCCGGGCCTCCTTGAGGTCCTTCGCGGCCTCCTGATTGCCCGCCGCCATCCGCCGCATCCCGCGCTCGAAGCGGAACCATGGGAGCGGGATCGACTCGACGAGCTTGTCGAACTCGGCGATCGACGCCTCGGTGTCGGTTTGCAGGAGCGCCACCGCGCGGAGCGCGCGAGCAAATGGTGACTTGGGATCCTGTCCCAGTGTCTCCATCGCCGGGGCGGGCCGTTTCGCGGCGACGTTTGCGGCGGCCTTGAGCACCGGCATCGGCGCCGCGATCATCCGACCCATCGCCTCGTCCAAACGGCCCTCAGCGGCCATGAACTGACCCTGAGCCTGTATCAGGAGCCCCTGATCCGGACACTTGGTTTCGGCTGCCTCGAGGGACTTGATCGCCTCAGCGGGCGGCTGGCGAAGGGCAGCGAAAATCCAGAGGATTCCTTCCTTGCCCGGCGCCGGGACATCATGCCCCTCGAGAGCGGCACGCACCCCGACCGCCAATGGCCAGTCTGGAGCGCCCTCGAGGGCCATACGCATTCTCGCCGTTTCTAGCTCGGGGACATGAAGAAACGCCGCCCAGCCGGTGGTAAATGCCACACTTTCGGGAAAGGCTTTCGCAATGAACGACTGAAGGATGCGTCCACGTATGGGCTCCCAACCCCCGTTCAGGCGAGCGTTCTCCACGAGATCCACCAAAGCGCCCAAAGCCGCGGCTCGGGGTCTCCCCGAGGCTGCATAGAGGTCCTTCTCGATGTCGGGATCGGAGCCGCCGCGGGCGAGAGCGAGCCGCCATCGCGCGAGCGCCCGGACCTCGTGCGCCGC
Source organism: Planctomycetota bacterium (assembly GCA_036505255.1). GTDB lineage: Bacteria > Planctomycetota > MHYJ01 > MHYJ01 > JACPRB01 > DASRJF01. The sequence continues at coordinate 25,655 of DASXTT010000254.1, forward strand.
CGCGTCCTTCTCGTCGGCGGCGAGGACCTGGTCGAACTTCTCGATC
>DASXTT010000255.1:0-3813 GCA_036505255.1 Planctomycetota bacterium
AAGGCGTGACGCAGGCCCGGAGCCCGGGTCGCCGCCCGCCTTCGCCCCGAAGCTCCGGCGGGGTCTCGCCGAAGCTGCGGCTGCGGGCCGCAGCGAAGGCGGACCGCGTTTCCCCGGGAGCCGCGAAGGCGGCTTGGGTGGTCTTCACCGACCTCGACGGCACGCTCCTCGATTCCGCCACGTATTCCTTCGGGCCGGCGCGGCCCGCGCTCCGATCCCTCCGCGACGCGGGGATACCGCTCGTGCCCTGCACCTCGAAGACGCGGGCGGAGATGGAGCCTCTGCGCCGGGCCCTCGGCGTCGAAGGGCCGGCCATCATCGAGAACGGCGGGGGAATCCTGGAGGCGGACGGGTCGCTCCTGGCCCTGGGCCCGGCCGGAGCCCAGATATTCCGGGCCTACGATCGCCTGAAAAAGCGCGCCGGCGGCGTCCTCCGGGCGTTCCACGAGATGTCGGATTCGGAACTCTCCGCGGAAACCGGGCTCTCGCGGGTGGAGGCGGAGCGGGCGCGCCGGCGGGAATTCGACATCCCCTTCGCGATCCTGGGCGATTCCTCGGAGGTCGAGCCGGTCCTCGCGGTCGCGGCGGCGAAGCTGGGCCTGCGGATCACCCGAGGCGGCCGGTATTTCCACCTTCACGGCCCCACGGACAAGGGGAAGGCGTTGCGCCGGGTGATGAGGCGCTATCGGGGACGTCGGGCCGTCGCGATCGGCGACTCCGCCAATGATCTTCCCATGCTGAAGGCCGCCCACATCGCGTTCGCGGTGATGACCCGATCGGGGAAGCACGACCCGGACCTGGTCGGGGGGATTTCCAACCTGCGCCTCGTCGATCGCCCGGGCCCCGAGGGCTGGCGGATCGCCGTGGAGCGCCTCCTTGAAGAGTCATGAGTCGTGAGTCGAGAGTATTGAATCGGGGCGGGAAGCCGGGAGCCGGGTCAGTCGCGCTTCATTTCCGCGAGGCACCCCTCAAGCAACTTTTTCGCTTCCTCGTCCTTCGGCGCGAGCTGGACCGCCCGTTCGTACGCCGAGAGCTCGCCGAAGTGGTCCAGCCGCGCGTGAAGGATCCGGCCCAGGGTCACCAGCAGTTTCGGATCGCGCGGATAGCGGTGGACGCCCATGCTGGCCCAGCGGAGCGCCTCCGCGTGGCGGCCGTTCTCGAGCATGAGCTGGGCCCCGCGCCAGTGCGCTTCGGCCACGTCGGGGAGATCCGCGTACGCCGCGATCGCCTCCTCGCGGCGCCCGAGGGAGGCGAAGAACGCGGCGATCCCGATCTTCGCCTCGGCGCGACCGGGTGAAGCGCGGAGCGCCGCTTTCCAGCACTTCTCGGCCTCCTCGGTCTTGCCGAGCGTCGCCAACCCGCGGGCTTGAAGGACGAGGCTTTCGTAGTGATCGGGCCATCGGGACAGGACCGACCGGCAATCCACCAGGGCGCTGGTGACATCGTTCGCTTCCCAGTGGATGAGGGCCCGGAGGTACAGCGCCCACGGATCCGATTGTCCCCCGGCCTCGGAGTCCGCCATGGCCGCGGCGAGATCCTTCGCGGCATAAGCGACCCAGCCGCGCGCGCATCGCCAGGCGGGGTCCATCTTGACGGCCGCGTCGAGGCACTCCCGCGCCCGCGCCAGGTCGCCCTGGCCCCGGGCGGCGACCGCCATCCAGGCCCACGCTTCGGCCGACGCCGGATCGGCCTCCCGCCACCGGTCCAGGGTCTGGATGGCCTCCGCCGATTCGGTGGTGAAGAGCGCCCCCATCGCGACGGCCCGGAGGCGCGGCGGATCCCGCGGCGCGGCGGCCAGCGCCATCCGCAGCCACGTCAGGGCCTCCTCGGCGGCGCCCTGCCGGAGCGAGTGGATCCCGATCGCGAACGCCAGCCGGTCTTCGATCCGCACGGCGCTCAGCTCGGACCAGAGCGGCGCGATCTCCTCGGACTTTCCGCCGGCCCGGAGCACCTGGAGGAGCCGCACGACGAGGGCGGCGCGGCCGGTGAGCTTCTCCAGGCCCGGCTCGAGCGCCGGCGGGGACGAGGAGAGGACCGACGGGACGAGCGTCGTCGTGGGCGGATGGACCAGGACCTTCGGAGCCGCGGCGCGCGCCCAGACCTCCGCCGCCAAGAGGGCCTTCGCGAGCTGCGTCTCGGCGCGTTCCGGTCCGAGCGACAGGGCGCGATCGACGGCGGACCGTTCCCCCTCGAGATCGAGGCGCTTGCGCGCGGCCAGCGCCCGCACCAGCCAGGCCTCCGCGAGGGGCGCGCCGGCCTCCCGTTCCGCCTCATCCGCGACGCGGACCATTTCCTCGGGAGCGAGGGAATCGGCGGCGGCGAGCCGGGCCAAGGCGCGGGTGCGCGGGTCGCCGTCCGTCGCGGGCGACGTCCCGGGGTGAGAGGGAGCGGGAGCGATCTTCAGGAAGATGACCGCTCCCATGACGACGGCGGTCAGGATCGGGGCGGCCACGGCTCCCGCCACGACCGCCCTTCGAGTAGAAGGATCCATGCCGCGCGGAGTATAGCAAAGGTCGGGCCCGCGTACGTTCGGGGGGCTCGTCGCCGGGGCGAAACGCCCAGAGTCCGGGAAGAAAGCGTTTCATTGAAGGAACGGTGTTACCGGATGGTAACCTATGCGGGAGACACCTCGCGTCCAGATACCACCGTCGCTTGGGGAATCCTCATCCTGATCGCGGGGAGCGCATGGGGGAACAGGACGGCCAGGCGGGGTCCGATATTTGCTGTACCGGTTCTGTTCTTTTCGCATGGTCCCCGTATAATCGGGCGTCACATCGAAGGAGCCGCGTCGCTTCCGGACCGAGTCTGGGGCCGATGATCGCATGAACGCGCCGCCCGGGGGATCGCGCCGTCGGGGCGTCGTCCTCATTGTCGTCCTTTCCTGCCTTGCCGTGCTGTCGCTGGTCGCGGTCGCCTTCGCCGTCATCAACAGCCTGGACCGCGACACCGCCTCCAACTTCCGGCTGACGACCCAGGCGCGCCTCGTGGCCCGGGCCGGGGTCGAGCACGCCGTCTCCCGCCTCTCGACGTCGCAGGCGCTGGCCTCGGCGCTCATCGACGGCGGGGAGTGGATGTATTACGGAAACGACATGTCCGGGACGGACCCCTCGAAGCGCGGGGTCTCCCTCACCACGGCCAAGCGGCCCTCGTACGCGATCATGTCGGCGCCCGGCAAGCCCGAGCAGGTCCGGATCCTCCACGAGGGGAAGAAGGTCCTGTCGGTCGGCGTGAGCGGCCGGATGAGCGGCGGCGAATTCCTGCGGGACGGAAACCAGTACGCCCTCGAGGTGCGCGACCTCTCCGGGTGCATCTTCCTGAACGACGGACTGCGGATGCAGGGGGGCAACAAGTCGAGCGTTTCGGAAAACCTGCGGCGGATCCTGAACGCCCTGGGCCGCGAGCCCAAGGTGAAGGTGGGCGGCCTCGGCGACCGGGTGGTCGACAACCGGCCGCACGAGGGATACGCGAGCTGGATGCACTTCGCCGCGATCATGAAGAAGCGCGCGGGCCTGGAGGACGAGGAAATCCAGAAGCTGGAGCGGTTCCTCACGGTGCACGCGTGGGTCGATCCCGACGTGGTCAACCCCGTCCCCTTCAGCCGGGCCGCCGCCGCGCGGTATCCCGTCAAGTACGAGCGCGGCGAGGAGATGGTCTTCCGGCGCGGGGCGGGGAAGGATTACCTGGGCCATCTCCGGGCGGAGAGGGAGCTGGGCTGGATCGAGGATCCGTCCGACCGGTCGTCCATCCCCGGCACGACGGCGGCCGTCTACGGGCTCGACGAGCTCTTCCCGGGATATGTCGAGGTCGTCCATC
>DASXTT010000256.1:0-8550 GCA_036505255.1 Planctomycetota bacterium
ATAGCGCACATGTTAAATTTCCTCCGCCATTCATTGCCTTGCTAAGCATTCTTTTCGGCACTTTACTCAATTGGTTCGGGCCCGCTCCAATAGTTTCGGAGAGCTCAAGACAGAGTCGAATGAGCCGGGAGTCGAATGAGCCGGTCGGGGGGTAACTCAGGGTCTGTTCTCGGTCCTTCGTGGGGACGTCCATTCGGCCGGCGCGGGGGTACGCGCGTCCGAGAATCGCCGTTCCGTTGCGTTCTTTTCACTCCAAGGCCCCCGCCTTCGGGGTAAGCTCTCTCCAGGGAGCCGGAAGAATCGGCTTTTGAATGTCCTATGATCGTGCCTGCGTAGCTTGCCGGTGAAGGGGGGATTCTCAACAGAGCATGCCCCGTCGTCAGCGAAGGCTCACTCCTTCCCGAAAGGTTCCGTCGCGGCGCCGGAGGTCCGGGCGCCTTTCCAAAGCGCATCGATCAAGCCCGGCTTGAGCCCGTCCGGACAGTTCAGGATGATGGCGGCGGAGCGGCCGCGCCGGACGACGAAAGCCCGGGCCCCGTTGTCGCGCCCGTTCACGGCGAACGCGACCGCCGCGGCCGCATCTTCGAACTCGCGCGCGTCCTCCTCGCGGTCCCACGCGGTGGCCCAGACGACGAGGACCTTCCCGCCCTCGGCCCACGCCATGAGGAGGTCGCCTCCCCATCCGGCGGAAGCCTCCGGCCTCGACTTTTCCTGGAGCGACTCGATCAGGATCGCCGTCCCCAGCTCGCCCAGGGTCGTACGGTAGACGGGATCCGATTTCCGGGCGGCGAAGAAGTCTTCGAGGGGCTTCATTTCGATCACGACGGGCCGCTCCTCCTTCAGGTATTTCTCCGGGTGAAGGATCTGCTCCGTGGATTCGGGAGGCCGCGCGTAGACCTTGCGGAGGCGTTCCGCTCCCCCCTCCTGGCGCATCGTCTCCATGAAAATGCCGCCGCGCCGCCACAGGAAGTCGGACGAGCGGATGAGGAATCGGGGCGCCACCAGGCTGACGAGGCGGCTCGTCTCGCGCTCCCACTTTTCCGCGGACTCCACCGCCTTCCCGAGGTGATCGGCGTCCTTCCGGATCCCGTCGACGCCCAGGCCGGCCCAGAAAAGCTGCTTCGTCATGTCAGCGTCGCCGTGGCGGACGGCGAGACGGGCCATCCGGGCGTCATAGGAGGTCTCGGCGGCGGGGGCTCCCGACGCCGCGGCGGCCCGCTCGCTCAGGACGAGCGTCAGGCGGTAGACCAGCTCATCGTCGGGTAGCGCCGGGTCCAGGATGCACAGCTTGTTGCGCGCCACATACGACTTCATCGAAGCGGCCGCGTAGGCGGGGATGGCCAGCTCCAGTTTCACGGCGGTCGGCACGAGGCCCAGGGTTTTGAAGACGCGTTCGAAACCGGCCAGGTCGCCGCCGTACAGCTCTTTCGATTGCTCGAGAGCAAACCCGGCCCCTTCCTTTCGAGTCCCGACCTCGACCGCCACCGGGGTGCCGAACTTCAATCCGCGCAGCGTTTCGACCCTCGCGGAGAGGCGGTCGCGCCTGGAGGAAAGATCCTCGGCGGATTGAAGGGCGGGAATGGCGGAAAGAAGGGCCAGCCAGGCGAATCGGCTCATTTCCGGTCCGGGTCGTACTCCGTTTCCACCGTTTCTTTCACGACATCGAGCTGCTTCAGGATCAGTTCCTTCGACCCGTGGGGCGGCACGGCCGTGAACCCCTTCGTCTCCTCGTGCTGCTGTTCGTACACGGCCTTCATCAGGTCCAGCTTGGCGTGGCGGGCGGCCGGCAACCCCTCCTTCATCGCGGCGATCGCGCCCAGAACGTCCCCGTAGGCGCTCCGGGCGTCCTTGCCGGATTTGAACGCCTCGAGGAGATCGGCGTGGGACTGCTTCCAGGCCTTGAAGGCGAGGCGGTTCGGGATTTCTGGAGACTTGAGAGGCGGTGGCGGCGAGGAGGGCTTGGGCTCCGCGGGCGTCTTGGATTCCGGCGGGGCCCCGCCCTTCGGCCCCATTCCCGGGGGCCACTCCGAGACGATCGGCGCCTTCGACGGCGAGAACTTGATCTTGATTTCCTTTTCGCCCATGTCGATCCGGCTCTGCCAGTTCGCCGGGGGCTGGTGGCGCTCGACGTCGGAGGCGAGCCGGGTGTAACTCGCGATATAGGGGTCGTAGGCCGCCTTCGTCTCCTCATTCACAAGCGCCTGCATGACTCTCAGAGCCTCGGCAACCTCCTCGAGGGCGGCGCCGGAGTCGACATAGTTGCGCTGGGGCGACGCTCCGAGGCCGGAGCGCACGCGGAGATGGCACTGCGTCATCTGGCCATAAGCGTTGTCGTACGCCTCGAAGGGGGTACGCGCGTTGTTCATGAGCCGGGCGCCGCCGCCGCTCAGGGCGATAGGGGGAAGCCGGGGAATGTCGGGGCCGTCGGAGCACGCCGCGAGGAGGAGAATCACGAGCGCCGGAAATCTCCGCATCGACCCATTATGCAGGGCCGCAGCGAACTGCGGAAGTACTGAAGTGCAATGTCCAAAGTCGGGGAAGTGCAAAGTCCGATGTCCAACGTCCAAGGTCCCAAGCCCGACCGTCCGACCTTGGACCGCGGCACTTGGCACATTGAACCTCAAGGTGCTATGATCCGCTCCCTTCACTGATGCCAAGCAGACTCGTTGAAGCCGTCCGCCGGCTCCGCGCCCCCCGCGTCTTCGTCGTGGGGGATCTCATCCTCGACCGCTATGTTTGGGGCGAAGTGAGCCGCATCTCCCCTGAGGCTCCTGTCCAGATCCTCGACGCCGCGCGCGAGGAGTTGCGGCTCGGGGGCGCGGCCAATGTAGCCCACAACGCGGCGGTCCTGGGAGCGCGGGCCTCCTGCGGGGGGGTGGTGGGCCCCGACGCCGCGGGCGCGGGATTCCTCCGGCTGATCCGATCCCTCGGGATCCGTCCCACCGCCGTGGTCCGCGATCCGACCCGGCCCACGACGGTGAAGACCCGGCTCCTCGCCCACAATCAGCAGATGCTGCGGATCGACCACGAGCGCCGCATGCCCGTTTCCGCGGCCGTCGAGCGACTCCTCGACCGGGCCGTGGCCCGCGGGGCCTCCACCGCGGACCTGGCCCTCGTCTCCGACTACAACAAGGGGACGATGACGCCGCGCGTGTGCCGGAGCCTCATCGAGGCCTTCCGCCGGAAAGGGAAGCCCGTCGTCGTGGGTTTGAAGAGCCTCGACATCGCCAAGTACGCGCGGGCGACCGGGGCGGCTCTGAACCGGAACGAGCTCGCCCTCGTGAGCGGCGTGGTTGATGTGGCGGCGGGCGCCCGCAAGCTCGTGAAGCGGCTCGGCCTCCAGTTCCTCGTCGTGACCCTCGGCGAGCGCGGAATGCAGGTCTACGGCCCGAAGGGGCCGGCGATCACCCTGGGCGCGGTCGCGCGTCAGGTCTACGACGTGACGGGCGCCGGCGACACCGTCCTCGCCGCCTTCGGGGTCGCCTTCGCAAGCGGCCTCCCGCTGGAGCACTGCGCGCTCCTGGCGAACGCCGCGGCCGGGATCGTCGTCGGGAAGGTGGGCACCGCGACCGTCACGCGGGAGGAGCTGATCGACCACGCGACGCAGGACGAGGGTCCGCAAAGGAGCAAGGTCCTTCCGGCGACGGCGCTTCTTCGCGCCCTCGCGGAGGAGCGGCGCCGGGGCCGGCGCATCGTCTTCACGAACGGCTGCTTCGACCTGCTCCACGTCGGCCACCTCAACACGCTCCGATTCGCGCGATCGAAGGGGGACGTGGTCGTGGTCGGCCTCAACACCGACCGCTCCGTGCGCGCCCTCAAGGGTCCGCCCCGTCCCATCCTTGACGCGGAGGAGCGGGCCGCGCTCCTGGCGGCCCTGGAATGCGTCGACTACGTGACCTTCTTCGACGAGGCCACGCCGGAGCGGCTCATCCGGCGGCTCCGGCCCGACGTCCTCGTGAAGGGCGAGGACTACGCGGGGAAAAAGGTGGCGGGGAAGGAGTTCGTCGCCTCTTACGGCGGTCGCGTGGAGCTGGCTCCCCTGGTGCGGGGCGTCTCGACCACCGATCTTCTCTCCCGGATCCGGAGCCGCTCGTGAAGGGACTCGCCGCCTCCGAGTTGATCCGCCAGCGACTGCAGGAGGCCGCCCTGGTGAAGCTGCTGCTCGCCGAATCGGCGGCGGGGGAGATCGAGCGGATCGGGGCGGCGGTGGTGCGGTCTCTTCGCGCCGGCCGGCGGGTGCTCCTCTTCGGCAACGGCGGCTCGGCGGCCGACGCCCAGCACATCGCGTGCGAGCTGGAGGGCCGCTTCACGCGGGAGCGCCGCCCCTGGCCCGTGCTGGCCCTTTCGACGAACACCTCGTCGCTCACCGCGATCGGCAACGACTACGGGTACGAGGCCACCTTCGCGAGACTGGTCCGGGCTCACGCGCGGAAGGGGGACGTGGCCATCGGACTCTCGACGAGCGGCAATTCGCCCAACGTGGTGGAGGGATTGAAGGCCGCCAAGTCCGTGGGCGCCGTAACCGTCGCCTTCACCGGCCTTCGCGGCGGGAAGATCGCGAAAATCGCCCACCTCGTTTTCCGGGCGCCCTCGGAGAGCACCCCGCGGATCCAGGAGTGTCACATTACGGTGGGACATATCATTTGTGAGCTTGTCGAACTGTCTTTGCCCAAGTAACGGCTCACCCACGACCGCAATCCGCTCTCCGCTAACAGCTCTCCGCTCTCCGCTTTCCACGCCGGCAGAAAGCGGACAGCGGATGGCGGATAGCGGACTCCACCCGGTATCCTGTCAGGAATGCTCTGGGACTTCCTCTTCGGCGGCATCCTGGGTTGGTGGATCCTGTTCATCGTCGCCGCGGGAACGCTCCAGGCATTGCGATCCCTATATCGGGCGTGGATTCGCCACCGGCGGGTGGTGGCCGCCAACCAGGCCCGCCTTTCCGACCCGCGCAACGCCGAGTCGCGTTTCACGCTCGCGAAACTGCATTCCGAAGGAAGAAGGTGGGGGCGGGCCCTGTCCCTCATCGACGAGGCGGTCGAGATCGCCTCGAACGATTCCCGCTACAACCACGTGCCGCACCGCTTCTACCGGCTGAAGGCGGATTGCCTCTACGGGAAGGGGGACTGGTCGGGAGCCGCCGCCGCCTATCGCAAGTCGCTCGAGGTCAAGTCCGACGCAGGCTACGATGCCGCGCTGCTCGGCGTCGCCCGATCCGAATACCGGGCGGGGCGCACGTCCGAAGCCGTCGCCTTCAGCCGGCACGCGATCACCGAGAACGGCTCGCTCCTCGAAGCCTACTTCCGATGGGCGCAGGCCGCCGGCGCGGCCGGGGACCGGGCGGAAGTCGACCGGGCCTCCGCCGAATTCCGCCGCGTGGCCGCCCTCCTCCCTCCGTTCGCGCGCCAGCGCCGCCTGTGGTGGCGGTTCGCCTTCCTGTGCTTCCCGATCGCCCGGAGGATCGGGTGAAGCGTCCCGCCTCCGCGGCTCGAAAGCCGCTTCGGCGGGGCAAGCCCGCCCTCTTTCTCGACCGCGACGGGACCCTGATCGAGGACCGCCATTTCCTCGACAGCCCCGACGGCGTGAAGCTCCTTCCCAACGCGGTGCGGGGGCTCAAGGCGTGGATCGCGGCCGGTTATGTGCCGGTGATCGTCACGAACCAGTCCGGGATCGCCCGCGGCCTGTTCGCGTGGAAGCGCCTGCGGGAAATCCACCGGCGGCTTCTGGACCTGTTGAAAAAACGGGGAGTCGTCGTGGAAGGGATCTACGTGTGCCCGCACCTGCCCCAGGGAAAAGTCCGGCGGTACGCGAAACGGTGCGGCTGTCGCAAACCGAAAGCCGGGCTTCTGAAGCGGGCGGCCCGAGATCTCGGGCTCGATCTTCCGGCCTCCGTGTCCATCGGGGACTCTATCCGCGATGTCGAGGCCGGCCGGGCGGCGGGGACCCGGACGATTCTCCTCGGCCGGGATGCCAGGGATCTACTCGATGCCTACAGGGGCCAACACCCCCCGTAGCTCCACGGAAACTGATCGATGGAGACAGAAACAGGGCGAAGGGGAGCTCTCATTCGAACAGCTTTTGCCCCTCTTTCTGCCACCAGTCATCCCAGGACTTGAGCGCCGCCGCGTTCTCGTCGGCGCTCTTGTTCAGGTCGAAGCCGAAGGTTTCGCCTTTGCTGACCTTCTTCAGCCTGAGGATCGCGCGAAGCCGGCAATCCGAATCTGAAGCGCGCAAAGCCCTCAACAAGGCGGGCACCCCCATCCGGTTCTTGCAGTCGAGCAGGGCCACGCCCAGCTCTACCTGGATGATGGGGTCGGCGTCGCCCGTGTAGGTCTCCAGGAACTTCGAAAGGCCCGTGTCGCCCACGGCCCCGATCACGCGCGCCACCGAGGTGCGGCGGATCCGGTCCTCGACCGCCTTGCCCAGCGGCCCCTTCAAGTCCTCGACCGGGCATTTCGCCAGGACCTTCTCGAGGGCCGCCGTGTAGTCCGGAGAGGAAATCTGGCGCAGCGCCTCGACCATCTTCGTGACGGAGTAGCGGGAGAGGGGGACGAGTTCCTTGACCGCCTCTTCGACGTTGGCGGTGGCCTTGAGCTTCGCGAGGGCCGTGTCGATCTTCATCGAAATCTCGGCGAGGTCGGGTCCGGCGGCCGCGCCCTCCCGGCCCGTGCCTCCCGATCCGGCCACCTTGTCGCGCAGCTGCTTGACTTCGATCTTGAGCAGCTGGTTTTCGCGCTCGAGATCGGTCAGCCGGCGCTCCAGCTTCAGGAGCGAGTCCGTCAGCTCCGAGTAATGTTTGAAGGCCCGATCGGTCTTCGCGATCATCTCGGCCTCGAGCTTCGCGACCTTGTCCTTCAGGGAGTCCTGGGACTCGGCCGTGTGGACCGAGGTGCAGCTCAGGAGGACGAGGATCGCCGAGGCCACCGACAGCGGAACGGGTTTCATGACACCTCCAGGGTTCACTTCCCAGGAATTGCTCATCCGCCGCGGGTTGGCGGGCGGACTCGCGATTCCCAATGATACCGAGCTTCAATCGACATAAGAAACTGCGAAACCGCCGCCCGCAGAAGGGCGGTCGAGCAATTTCTGTTCACTTCCACTTACAGGACGGGGTTCGGCGGGGGGATTACGGTCCCTTTCCCGGATCCGGGAGGATCCGGACCTCGCCCGGCCCCTTCACGACGGCGCCCACGACGAACGCCTTCTCGCCGCACCGGCGGAGCGTCCGGAGGATCGCGTTCGTCGAGACCGGGGAGGTGATGAGGATCATTCCCACGCCCATGTTGAAGACGCGGAACATCTCGTCCCTGGGGACCTCGCCGAGGCTCTGGAGCCAGGGGAAGACGGGCGGAACCGGCCACGACCCCTCGCGGATCTCGACGGCGCAGGTCCCGGGAAGGACCCGCGGGATGTTCTCCACCATCCCTCCGCCCGTGATATTCGCGATCGCCTTGACGGCCTTCTTGACCTTGTACCGCCGGAGCACTTCCTTGACCGCACGGACGTAAATGCGCGTCGGCGTCAGGAGCACCTCCCCGATCGTCCGGCCTCCCAGCTCGGGGACCACCTCGTTCATGCCCTTCCGCTGCGCCTCGATCACGATCTTCCGGACGAGCGAGTAGCCGTTCGAATGGACGCCGGACGACGCCAGCCCGATGACGTTGTCCCCGGGCTTCACGGCGGAGCCGTCGAGGATCTTCGACTTTTCGACGATCCCGACGGCGAAGCCCGCAAGGTCGTAGTCGTCCGCCGCGTACACCCCCGGCATCTCAGCCGTTTCGCCGCCGAGGAGGGCGCACTGCGCCTGCACGCACCCCTCGACGACCCCCCGGACGATGGCCTTCAGCTTCGGGGGATCCGCCTTCCCGCACCCGATGTAGTCGAGGAAGAAGAGGGGGCGTCCTCCCGTGACGATCAGGTCGTTGACGCACATCGCCACGCAGTCGATGCCCACCGTGTCGTGCCGGTCCATCGCTCCGGCAAGCTTCACCTTCGACCCCACGCTGTCGGTGCAGGCCACGAGGACCGGGTTGCGGTAGCTGCGGTCGAAGAGGGGCAGGTTTTTCAGGGCGTAAAGTCCCGCGAAGCCCCACGGAATGTCGATGACGGAGGCGTCATGGGTGCGGCGGGCCATCTCCAGGATGGAATCGATGGCGCGGTCTTTCCGCGACTGATCGACGCCCGCATCGACGTACGTTATGGGCATCCTGCTTCCGGCTCCCAGCTTCCAGCGGTTACTTTTTCTTCTCGTGAATGTCTTTCGCCATCGTGTCGACCGGGGGAACAAGATAACGGCCCGACCAGCAGGCGGTGCAGTAATTTTCGGCCGGCTGGGACGCGGCGGAGAGCATTCCCTCGAGGCTCAGGTATCCCAGCGAGTCGAGCTCGAGGTGCTTCCGGATCTCCTCCACCTCCATGCGCGCGGCGATCAGGTCCTTCGGGTCGGGGAAGTCGATCCCGTAGTAGCAGGGATGGCGCGTCGGCGGGCAGGAGACGCGCAGGTGGACCTCCTTCGCCCCCGCTTCGCGGAGAATCCGGATGCGCGACTTC
>DASXTT010000257.1:0-16150 GCA_036505255.1 Planctomycetota bacterium
CCGGTACACGGGCTCGCACCGCGAGAGCCGCTCGCAATCGACGGGCATGGACGTCGTCGTTTTTCCGTCGAGCCGGTACGCGGTGCACACGCGGATCTCGCTGAACTGGTCGAGCACGTCGAGCTTCGTGATCACGAGGCCGTCGATCCCGTTGATCCGGACGGCGTGGCGCGAGGTCACGGTGTCGAACCACCCGCACCGCCGGGGCCGGCCCGTGGTGGCTCCGAATTCGCCCCCCACCGAGCGGAGCCGCTCCCCGACGTCATCCACGAGCTCGGTCGGAAACGGCCCCTCCCCGACCCGTGTGCAGTACGCCTTCGCCACGCCGAGGATGTGCCCCACCTTCTTGGGCGCGACGCCAGTTCCGGCCGAGATGCCGCACGCGTCCGAGTTCGACGACGTGACGTACGGGTAGGTCCCGAAGTCGATGTCGAGCAGGCTCCCTTGGGCTCCCTCGAACAGCACCCGCTTCTTGGCGTCGATCGCGTCGTTCACGTACCCGAGCGCGTCCCCGACGTGGGGCGCGATCCGTTCCGCGTACCCCCGGTATTCCGCGAACACCTTGTCGTCGTCGAGCGGCGCGGCGCCGTACAGCGCCGCCAGGATCCGGTTCTTCTCCGAGACGAGCGCCTCCAGGCGCTGCTGCAGGTAGTCGGGCCTGTACAGATCCGCCACGCGGATCCCTTTCCGCGCCGCCTTGTCCGCGTAGCAGGGCCCGATCCCGCGCTTCGTGGTTCCGAGCTTTTGCGCGTCGCTCCCCTCGCCGAGCTGGTCGATCAGCTTGTGCCACGGCATGACGACGTGCGCCCGGTCGCTGATGAGGAGGTTCTTCCCGACCTTCACGCCCCGGCTCCGGAGATGATCGATCTCCTCGAGGAGCTGGACCGGGTCGACCACGACGCCGTTCGCGATCACCGAGGTCGCGCCCCGATGGAAGATTCCCGAGGGGATGAGGTGGAGGACGAACTTCTCCCCCTTCACGACGACGGTGTGACCGGCGTTGCCGCCCCCCTGGAACCGCACCACCACGTCGGCCTGGCCGGCGAGCAGGTCGACGATCTTGCCCTTGCCCTCGTCCCCCCACTGGACCCCGACGATGCAGGTGGTCCGGGGAAGGCCGTTGGCGGAGCTCACGATTTGCGCTCCATCAGCTCGAGGAAGGTCTGGAACAGGTAGCGGGAGTCATGCGGCCCGGGCGCGGCCTCGGGATGGTACTGCACGCAGAAAGCGGGCAGCGACCGGTGGCGGAAGCCCTCGATCGTCCCGTCGTTCAGGTTCACGTGGGTCACGTCGATGCCGAGGCCCTTGAGGGACTTCTCGTCGACCGCGAAGCCGTGATTCTGGCTCGTGATCTCCACCTTGCCGTCCTCGAGGCGCTTCACCGGGTGGTTCGCCCCGTGATGGCCGAACTTGAGCTTGAAGGTCTTCGCGCCCATGGCGAGGCCGAGAATCTGGTGGCCGAGGCAGATCCCGAACGTGGGGACCTCGCGCTTGAGGATCCGCTTCATCGTGTCGATCAGGTACGTGACCACCGCGGGGTCCCCGGGGCCGTTCGAGAGAAAGACGCCGTCCGGTTTCTGCTTGAGGACGGTTTCCGCGGGGGTCGAGGCGGGATAGACCGTCACGTCGCACCCGGCGCGCGCGAGGAGGCGGATGATGTTCCACTTCACGCCGCAGTCGAAGAGCGCGACGCGGTGCTTCGCCTCGGGGGCGCCGCCGGCGTCGGCCGTGACGAATTCCCTCCAGGGCTTCGGCTCGCGGCACGTGACTTCCTTCACGAGGTCGAGCCCGGCCATCGAGGGGACCTTCTTCGCCTTGTCGACGAGGCTCGCGTCGTCGAGGTCCGTGCTCGAAATCACGCCGTTCATCGCGCCGTTGATGCGGAGCCGCCGGGTAAGCGCCCGGGTGTCGATGTCGTCGATGGCCACGATCCCGTGCTTCTCGAGGTAGGCCTGGAGCGTCTGGGTCGAGCGGTAATTGCTCGGCACGGTGGAGAATTCGCGGGCGACGAAGCCCTCGACCCAGGGCCGGGCCGACTCGACGTCCTCCTCGTTCACCCCGTAGTTGCCGATGTGCGGGCAGGTCATGGTCACGATCTGGCCCTTGTACGACGGGTCCGTCAGGATCTCCTGGTAGCCGGAGAGCGCCGTGTTGAAGACGACCTCGCCGCGCCGCTCGCCGGGGGCGCCGAAGGCGCGTCCCTCGAAGACGGTTCCGTCCTCCAGGGCCAGTTTCGCCGGGGTCATTTCACCTTCCCGTCGGAATTCACGGGGCCGACGATCACGGTCGTGAGCGAATCCGGGGCGAGGTGGGTCCGCGCCACGCGGAGAAGATCGTCCTTCGTGACGGCGCGGACCGCGGTCGCATACCGCCTCGGATAGTCCAGGGTCAGGTGGAGCCGCCGCACCGTGATCATGTAGGCGGCCAGCTGGTCGGTGGACTCCCAGGAGAACGGCAGGCTCCTCAGGAGGTAGTTCTTGGCCCGCGCGATTTCCTCGTCGGTCGGTCCCGACGAGAGCAGGTCGTCGATGATCTGGAGCGTCATCTCGAGCGGCTTGGCGCCGTTCTCCGACGCGGTGCCGATGTAGATCATGAAGGGCCCGGGGTAAACGTCCGCCCCCTGCGCGAGGATCCCCCACACTTCGTACGCGAGGCCGGCGTCGTCGCGCACCGTCTTCGAGAGCCGGTCGGCGAACCCGGTGCTCCGGCAGAAGATGTGCTCCAGCACCTTGAGCGGGACGTAGTCGGGATGGTTGCGGTCCACCGAGAGGTGGCCGATCACGTAGTTGATCTGGTTCGTCTCGCGGCTCTCGACGATGCGCTCCGGTCTCTTCTGGCG
Source organism: Planctomycetota bacterium (assembly GCA_036505255.1). Lineage (GTDB taxonomy): Bacteria > Planctomycetota > MHYJ01 > MHYJ01 > JACPRB01 > DASRJF01. The sequence continues at coordinate 2,840 of DASXTT010000257.1, forward strand.
GGAGATCGCGGGCAGCGCCGGAATGTCGGTCGACCCCGGAGCGCTCCACTCCGAGAACCGTTTCCTCACCTCGCGTTGGATCGCGACGGGATCGACGTCCCCGGCGATGGCGATGATCGTATTGTCCGGGCGGAAGCACTTGCGGTGATGGGCCGCGACGTCGGCCCGCGTGAGCTGCATGACGGTCTGGGGCGTGCCGAGGTCCGGCCGCGCCATCGGATGGCCCTTGTAGATGACCGCGTTGAAGAGGTCCCGGGCGACGATTTCCGGGGAGTCCGCGCGCGACCGGAGTTCCGAGAGCTGGAGGTCCTTCTTGTCCGCGAGCTTGGCGGCGGGAAGCGTGGGGTACAGCAGCAGGTCGCGGAGCAGTTCGAGCATCTCCGGCGCGTACGGCGTCAGCGTCTTGAGCGTCACGCCCGTGGCCGATGTCGAAAGCTGGGTGCCCGTGAAATCCACGAAGGCGGCGATCTCCTCGGCGCTTCTCGCGGTGCCCCCGGGAGGAGCGACGCCCTGATCCAGGAGCTGGCCCAAGAGGGCCGCGACGCCGGCCTTGTCCTCGCTCTCCGAGGTCTGGCCCGCGTCCACGTACGCGTTGAGACTGACCACCGGCAGGTCGCGCTTCGATTTGACCAGAATGGTCAGGCCGTTCGAGAGCCTGAATTCGGCGCAATCGCCGAACTCGTTATCCCCGCCCGGCGGCGCGACGGGAACGGCGGACCGGCTTCCCTTGGCCTTCGCCGTCGCCACCGTCCGGTTCTCCCTGGTGAACAGGCGTACCGCCATATCTTTGAGATCGGCCGGAGTGACCGATCCGACGCGTTTCAGGTATTCCCGGAGGTAATCGGGCGCCCCGAAAGCCTCGAACCGGGCGATGTCGTCCGCGAGGCTGTACTGGCGCTCCTTCGAGAAGACGAAACTCGCCGCGAGGATGTTCTTGGCCTTCTGGAGCTCCCGGGTCGGGATCTCCTCCTTCTTCAGCCGCTCCAGCTCCTCGAGCACCACCGCCTCGACCTGGGCCGGATCGCGCTTCTCACGGAGCTCCGCGAAAACGAACCAGACGCCGTCGTATTTGCGCGAGTCGTTGACCGTCGACACCTCGCTGCACGGGCCGTTCCCGTCCACGAGCCGCTTGTAGAGGCGCGAGTCCTTGCCCGTGGCGAGGATCTGGCCGAGCACGTCGAGAAGGATGTCGGTCGGAGACCCGACGCGGTCGGACCTGAAGGCGAGGCCGATCCGGTGAAGGGACTTGTCCGTCTCGAAATCGAGGCGCCCCTCCTGGGTCGGGGGCGGCTCAGGCATCTTCGGGGGCACCGCTTCCTTGACCGGTCCGATCTTCCCGAAGAGCTCGTTCACCTTGGCGAAGACGGCATCCTTCTTCACGTCGCCGAAGATCACCATCGTCGCGTTGTTGGGCCCGTAGTGGTCCTGGTAGAAGCGGACCATGTTCTCGTACTTCATGTTGTCGAGATCCTTCCGGAACCCGATCACGGGATGGTGGTACGAGCTCGTCTTGAAGACCGCGGGTTCGATCTCGTGCCAGAGCCGGCCCCAGGGGCGGTCGAGGCTCCGGTTCAGCTCCTCGATGACCACCTTGAGCTCCTGCTCCCACTCCTTCTTGTCGAGGAGGCAGTTGCGCATCCGGTCGGCCTCGATCTCGAGGAACCGGTCGAAAGTCTCGGAATGGACGGTGAACCAGTAGGCGGTGTAGTCGTTCGTCGTGTAGGCGTTGTTGGCGCCCCCCGCCTCGAAGGTGATCGCGTCGATCTCGCCCTTCCTCAGCTTCGAGGTCCCCTTGAACATCATGTGCTCGAGGAAGTGGGCCAGGCCCGTCGCCCCTTCGACTTCGTGCACGGACCCGACGCGGTAGCTCGTGACGGCGGTCGCGATCGGCAGGCGATGGTCCTCCTTCACCAGGACCGTCATGCCGTTCGGGAGGACGCGCCGCTCGATGCCCTTGAGGAGATCGAGGCGGGCGAAGTCGAGGCCGGGAGTGGATTGGGATTTCACGGATGAGGGCTCCTTGGCGCCAAGGGGGGACCCCGTCTCCGGGGCCGACCCCGCGCAGGCGGACAGAATCAGGACCGAGGCCGCGGCCATCAGGCTAAGAAGCTGTTTCAGAACCCCCGTGGCCACGGTTGCGGCGCCGAGGGTTCGGATGCAAGCCCGCCTACGCTGCGGCCGCGGCCGCAGCTGCGGCGAGGTCTCGCCGTAGCTCGCCTCCGGCGAGCGGAGGCGGAGAAGGCCGACGCAGACGACCTCGAAGCGGGTCGTCGAGAAGGCCTGACGCCGCGGACGGGCCCTCGCCGCCGCAACCCCGAGGGGGCGGGCCGATGAGCGTCGCATCCCGGCGTCGCTCGTCGTCGACAGCCCTTTTCGAGGCTCGTTTCCTTCTCGCTCCGTGGGCTGCTCGCTCCCCGGCCCGCCGTGGCTCACGCGTGTTCTGAAACAGCTTCTAAGTCGGACCACGCTATTCCTCCTCGGGGGCACGGGTTTCCTCCTCTTCCCGGGGCTCGGCCCGCATCGGCGCAGGCGCATCGGCGAGGAGCAAGTCCAGGTCGCGCTTGGTGAGCGTGCGGAACTTTCCATCTCCCAGGGTGCCCAGTTCGAGCCGCCCGATCCGCACCCGCTTCAGGTGCTTCACCTTGAGGCCGAACTTCGCGAAGACGCGCCGCACTTCGCGGTTCATGCCCTCGCGGACGACGACCTCGACGACGGTCACCTCGCGGTCGGCCTTTTTGACGTGCACCTCCACCGGGCCCGTCCGGCCCTCGGCGAGCCAGACGCCCTTGGAGAGCTTCTCGACGATCTTCGGGTCGAGGGCCCCCTGGACCACGACGTGATAGGTCCGCGCCACGCGGAAGCTGGGGTGGGTGAGCTTGTTGCACAGGTCGCCGTCGTTCGTCAGGACGAGCATCCCCTGGGAGTCGGCGTCGAGGCGCCCGGCCGGGTAGACCCGGGCCTTGATCCCCTTGAGGAGGTCCACGACGGTGCGCCGGCCGAGGTTGTCGCTCAGCGTCGTGACGACGCCCTTGGGCTTGTTCAGAAGGAAGTAGACGGGGTCGGGGATTCGAAGGTACTTGCCGCCGCACTTGATCTTCTGCCGGGCGGGGTCGACCTTGACCCCCATCTCGGTGACGAGCTTGCCGTCGACCTCGACCTCGCCGGCGGCGATGCGTTTTTCGCAGGAACGGCGTGATCCGAATCCGGCGCGGGCCAGGACCTTGTGGAGACGATCCAGCGGCATTCCAATCCCTCGCGCCGGACAGCCCTTCCCCGCCGGAAGTTCAGTGCGGGAAATCCGATCCGGACGCGATGGCGGATTGTATCAGCCCCGGCGGTCCGGACAAGGGGAAAGGTGCTATCTACGCATGACGCATCGCGGGCCTGATCCAACTTGTTGACTGATCCCCGTAATGCGTCATGCGCTCTTGATCGCCTGGTCCAAATCCTCGATCAGGTCCTCGACGTCCTCGATGCCCACGCTGAGCCGCACGAGCGCGTCGGGCAGGCCCCCTTTCTCGCGCTCCGACTTCGGAATCGACGCGTGCGTCATCGTCGTCGGGTGGCCGATGAGAGATTCCACGCCCCCCAGGCTCTCGGCGAGGGCGAAGAGGCGCGTCTTCGTCGAGAAGGCGATGTTCCGCTCGACTCCTCCCTCGAGCTCCACCGAAATCATGCCGCCGAAGTCGCGCATCTGGCGCTTCGCGATCTCGTGCTGGGGATGGTCGGGCAGGCCGGGGTACCAGACCCGCTTCACGCCGGCGCGCCCCTTCAGGAAGGCGGCGATCTTCCGCGCGTTCTCGCAGTGCCGGCCCATCCGGACGGCCAGCGTTTTCGCGCCGCGCAGGACGAGGAAGCAATCGAGCGGACCCGGCACGGCTCCCATGGCGTTCTGGAGGTACTTGAGCCGGTCGTACAGGTCCTTGTCGTTCGTGACGATCGCGCCACCGACAACGTCCGAGTGTCCCCCGAGATACTTGGTGGTCGAGTGAACCACCACGTCGGCCCCGAGGGCGAGCGGCTGCTGCAGGTACGGGGTCGCGAACGTGTTGTCGACGACCACCTTCGCTCCCCGCGCATGGGCGAGCTTCGCCGCGGCGGCGAGGTCCGTCACCGTCAGGAGCGGATTCGAGGGTGACTCCAGCCACACAATTTTCGTGCCCGGCTTCAGGGCCCGCTCCAGCTCCCCCAAGTCATGGATGTTCACGAATGTGAAGTCCACGCCGAATTTCTGGAAGACTTGCGTGAAGAGCCGGTACGTGCCGCCGTAGACGTCGCGGCCGCAGACGACATGGTCGCCGGGCGCCAGCGTCGCCGCGAAGGTCGTCTCCGCCGCCATGCCCGAGGCGAAGCAGAGGCCGTGCTTCCCGTCCTCGAGGGCCGCCAGGTTGCGCTCGAGGGCCGCGCGCGTCGGGTGGTTCGTCCGGGCGTAGTCGTACCCCTTGTGGACGCCCGGAGCGGACTGCACGTACGTCGATGTGAGGTACACGGGCGTCATGATCGCGCCCGTCGCGGGGTCGGGCTCCTGCCCCGCGTGGATGGCTTTCGTCGAAAAGCGCATGGACCTCCCTCAGGATGTGCGCGTGGTGATGGCGTGGACGAGATCGTACTTCGTGATGATGTCGAACCTGCCGTTGCCGAGATCGACGAAGACCGCGGAGGCCTGCGAGGGGATGATCTCGGTGATCCGGTCGAGCGTCATGTCGCGGCCGACCGTCGGGAAGGGCTTCCCCATCACCTCGCGCACCACGAGCGACTTGAGATCCTTCCCCGCGAGGAGCTGGCTGATGATGTCGTCCTCGTAGACCGCGCCGACCGGACGGCCGTCCTCGAGAACGGGCATCTGGGAAATGTCCGCCTCCTGCATCTTCTGGAGGATCGAGAAGACGCTGTCCGGGGGCTTCGCCGAGACCATGTCGCGCGCGGAGCGCTTCCCCGCGACGATTTCCCCGGCCGAGAGCTTGACCGGCGTCTCGAGGTACCGGTGCTCCTGCATCCATTCGTCGTTGTAGATCTTGGAGAGGTAGCGGGCGCCCGAGTCCGGGATGAAGACGACCACGACGTCCTTCTCGGTGAGTTCCTTCGCGATCTTGAGGCCGACCGCGAGCGCACCGCCGGTGGAACCCCCCGCGAAGATCCCCTCGTGACGGAGGAGCTTCCGCGTCCAGAGGAAGCACTCCTTGTCCGTGACCTGGTGCACGTCGTCGACGTACTTGAAGTCCATCGTGCCCGGGAAAATGTCCTCGCCGATCCCCTCGACCACGTAGGGCTTCGCGGTGCCGATTTTCCCCGAGTGGAAATACTCGTAGTAGAGCGACCCGACCGGGTCGGCGCCGATGACGCGCACTTTCGGGTTCTTTTCCTTGAGGAAACGGCTGATGCCGCAGATGGTCCCGCCGGTCCCCATGCCCGCGACGAAGTGCGTGACCTTCCCCCCGCTGTCCTCCCAGATTTCGGGGCCCGTGGTGCGGTAGTGGGCCTCAGGGTTCATCGGATTGTCGTACTGGTTGGGGTAGTAGGAGTTCGGGATCTCCTTCGCGAGCTTCCTGGCGACCGAGTAGTAGCTCCGCGGGTCGTCCGGCGCGACCGCGGTCGGGCAGACGATGACCTCGGCGCCGAGCGCCTTGAGCAGGTTGATCTTCTCGCGAGACTGCTTGTCGGTGATCGTGAAAATGAGCTTGTACCCGCGGATGGCGGCCACCAGGGCGAGCCCCATACCGGTGTTGCCGCTGGTGCCCTCGATGATGGTCCCGCCGGGTTTCAGCCACCCCCGCCGCTCGGCCTCGTCGATCATCGTGGTCCCGATGCGGTCCTTCACGCTCCCGCCGGGGTTCAGGTAGTCGGCCTTGACGTAGATCTCCGGCCTCAGGCCCGCGGCGAGCCGGCTCAACTTGATGAGCGGGGTGCGGCCGATGGCCTCGAGGACGTTGTTGCATCTCATGGGACGCTCACACGGGACGGGAGGTTTCGCGTCTAACCTATAGCTCCCGTGGACGATGGTCAACAGGTGCGAGGTCCGATGTCCGAAGTCCGAGGTCCGATGTCGGGCGGGGACGGCCCGCTTGTCGGTCCCGGCGCCGCCCCTTATAATCGATGCATCATGTCGCGATGGACCCTGCTTTCACTGTGGTGGGCAGCGGCCTCCCTCGCCTTGGGCGCCCAGGAACGAAGCCGCATCACCATCACCACGCTCGACCGCAGCTTCGCGGCCAGGAAAATTGAAATCCGCGCGGGCACCGACGGTCTGACTCTCGTGGCGACCGACGAGTCCGACGCCGTCGCGGCCATCCCGGGCATCGACGTCGTGGAGGTCGGATTCGCCCCGGTGACGCCCCGCACCTCCCCGGGCCCGGACGACGTCGAGATCCTCCTGCGGACGGGCGACCGCATCGTGGGCACGCTCGGCGAGCCGCGGGAGGAGACGGTGCAGGTGGCCTCGGCCTCGCTCGGCCCGACCTCGGTTCCGTTCGCGCGGATCGACCAGGTGCGCTTCCTCGCCCGGCGCGCGGAGTGGCCCAAGGTGTCCGGCCAGATCACGCGGGACACGCTGTACACGGCGAGCGGAGACCGGCCGACCGGCACCATCCGCTCCCTGGGGCGCGGCGAGATCGTCTACATCCACGCCCGACGCGACCGCGAAACGAAACTCGCGACGAAAGATGCCGTGGCCGCGAGCTTCGTCCCCATCCCGCCCGAGCCGCCGGCGCCGCCCTCGACGCTGTACGCCATCGTCCAGCTCACCGACGGAAGCGAACTGCGCGGCACGCCGAAGTCGTACGGGAACGCCGGCCTCGTCTTCACCGATTTGTACGGCGGGGAGCGGACCGTCTCCGCCGCGGGGGTCGCCGGCCTCTATTTCAAGAACGGGCGCGTCATCTACCTTTCGGATCTCAGCCCCTCCAAAGTCGAGGAGAACGCCAACTACATCCGGATGCCGGAACCGCTCCCGGGCGACCTCTCGTACCCGTACCAGCGGGACGCCGGCTCGGGCGACGGCGGACGGCTCCTGATCCGCGGGAAGGAGTTCCGGAAGGGCCTCGGTGTCCACGCCCGGAGCGCTCTGACCTACACCCTCGACGGCGCCTACTCGAAGTTCCAGGCCACCGTCGGCATCGACGACTACGCCGTCCGCCTGAGCGGCCTCGATCCGGTCGGCAATGTCTCGTTCGTGGTCCTCGGCGACGGCCAGGTCCTCGAGCGACGCGACGGCATCACCTCGAAATCCCCTCCGATCATCCTGACGGTCGACGTGAAAGGCCGGAAGGAGCTGACCCTGCTCGTCGACTTCGGCGAGGACCGCTCGGGCCAGGGCGACTTCGCGGACTGGGCCCTTGCGCGGGTCATCCGATGACGGCCCGTTTCGCGCTCTTCTTCTCGATCATCGCCGCCGCGGCGGCCATCGGGGCCCTCTCCCTCCTCGTGCTCAAAATGCCCCGCCTGATGGGGACGCTCGACCGCATCGATCGCCGGCTCGCCGCGACCCCGGCGCCCGCCCCGGCCCCGCCGCCGGTGGCTCCCAGTAACGAGGAAAACTCGACTCGAGTGAAGACGGAGGCCAAGGCGCGGCGCGATCTCGAGCGGATCAAGGTGGTCCAGGCCGTCGAAAAGGAGAACGAGGCCTACCTGGCCGACCTCGTGAAAAAACTGGGCCTGACCCAGGAGAAGGAACGGGAACTGCGCGCCGCGTTCACCGATGAATTGAGCTACTACGTCGCGGGCGTCGAACGAAACCTCGCCGCCCTCTGGGACGACAACCCGAAGGCCGGGGACAACTGGCTGTCGACCCCCGAGTTCAAGAAGGGGCTGGAAAAGCGGATCTCCGCGACCGACGAGAAAGCGCGCGAGCTCCTTACGGCCTTTCAGACCGCCGTCTTCGAGCAGTGGCGGCGCGAGTACCGCAGAAACCGCTACGATCTGGAGTGACTCCGCGGATGATTCCAACGCCATGATCCGACTGGACCACCCGGCGGTGCTGCTCGCCGCCCTCCCGGTCCTCCTGGCGCTCCTGCTCCTGGGCCGCCGGCGCGGAACCTCGCTCCGCCGCCCCGCCGCGGCCTTCGCGATCCGGCTGGCCGCCCTCCTCGCCCTCTCCGCGGCGCTCGCGGGTCCCTCGATCGCCTCTCCTCCCCCCGGGCTCTCCGTCGTCTTCGCGCTCGACGTTTCCGACAGCGTTCCCACTGCGGCGCTGGAACGGGCGGTCGAATCGATCCGCGACGCCTCGAGAGCGGTCTCCGCCCGTTCGGGCGCCTCTTCCCTGGTCCTGTTCGCGGGCCGCGCGATCGTGGCCCGAGCCCCCTCGCGGGAACCGCTGGAGATTTCAGGCGACCTTCGGGCGCGGATATTCTCGCGCCGCGCCGAAATGAAGGCCGCATCCGAGGACCGGCCGTCCGTCGGCGATTCCCGGTGGCGGACGGAGCTCGATCCGCTCCACACCCGTGCCGCCTCCGCCCTCCTTCTCGCGCGGCGGCTCCATCCCTCCGGGTCGGAATCGCGGACGATTCTCGTCACGGACGGCGTCGAAACCGATCCCGACTCCGCTCCGCCCCTCGACGACACGATCCGGATCATGCGCTTTCCGGACCTGCCCGCGCCGGATGTCGCCCTGCGCGGACTCCGGGTGCCCCTCGCCGTGCGGGCGGGCGAGGCGTTCGATGTCGAGGTGGACGTGTGGGCCGACCGGGAGACCGAGGCGCGGGTCGCCCTGACCCTCGACGGCCAGGTCGTTTCGGAGGACGACGCCGCGCGCGCCGTCCCGGGGGGGCGGTCGACGCTCCGGGTCCGCAGCGTTCAGAATTCGCTCGCGCAGGGCCTGCACCGGATCCAGGCCGTCGTTTCCGCCGAGCGGGACGCCGAGTCGCGCAACAACGCGGCCTCCGCAAGCTTCAACGTGGTCGGAAAATCGCGGGCGCTCATCCTCGAGGGAATCCCGGGAGAGGGCGAAGCCCTGTCGCGCCTCTTCACCGCGCAGGGGATCGAGTTCGAACGTCATCCGGTCGGACGGCTGGCGTCGGGGGGAATCGATCTCGAACGCTGGGCCGTCGTCGTGCTGGCGGGGGCGCTCCCGGCGCAGGTGCCTCCGCCCGCCGCGAAGGCGCTCGGGGATTGGCTCGAGAACGGCGGCGGACTCTTCTTCATCGGGACCTCCGCCGCGGCGGCGCCGGAGTCGTTCGACCGGTCCGAGCTCACCCGGCTTCTCCCGGTGGAGCTGGAGCCCCCGAAACCGGCGCCCCGCGCGAACGACGGTCCCGGAACGCCGGGCCCGCCGGCCGGGCCCGCCGCGGGACCCGCCCCCACCGCCGAGACCCGGAAGGTGCTCGCACCCGCGATCGCCCTGCTCCTGATCATCGACAAGTCGGGGAGCATGGCCGGAGATCCCATCGCGCTGGCCAAGGAGGCCGCGATCGCCTCGCTGGAAACGCTGAGCGACAAAGATTTCCTCGGCGTGCTCGCCTTCGACCGCCAGCCGGTGTGGGTCCAGAAGTTCGAATCCGCCCGCCGCAAGGAGCTCATCAAGAACAACATCCTCCGGCTTTTCGCGGACGGTTGGACGGACCTCCTTCCCGCGCTTCAGGAGGCGAGCGCGGCGTTCAAGGAGCAGGAATTCGCGCGCACGGCGGGAGTCAAGCACGCCATCGTCCTCTCCGACGGCTGCACGCCTCCGCGCGAATACGAGAAGGCGGTCCGGAAGCTGTCGGAGGAGGGCGTCGTCGTCACCAGCGTCTGCATCGTCGGGCCCGACGGATTCAGGGATCAGCTGATGCGTCAGATCGCGAAGTGGGGCCAGGGGCGCTTCTTCTTCGCGGACAGTTTCGCCAAGGTCCCCCGCATTTTCACCGAGGAGACGAAGATCGTCGTCCGGGAGGCGGCGGCGAAGGAGGAACGTGATGCGCCCATCCCTCCGGCGCCCTCCCCGGATCCTCCCAAGCCCTCCCCCGCCGCCAAGCCGGAAGGGGCCGCGCCTCCCGTGCAGGGCCGGATCGTTTTCAAGGACGACCACGAGGTGCTGCGGGGGATTCCAAAAGACTCTCCGCCCCCGCCGCTGGCGGGCGCCCTCGCCGCCAAGGCGCGACCGACCTCCTACGTGCCGCTGGCTTTCGAGGGAGGAGCGCCGGCTCTCGCGCTCTGGCGGTTCGGCCTGGGTCGGGCCGCGATCTGGACTTCGGATTTCGGCGGTCCGTGGAGCGCCGGGTGGGACCGGTGGCCGGGAACCACGAAGCTCTTCGTGCAGGTCGTCCGCCATCTGTCCAACGCGGCCGAGGACGTGGGACTCGGGGCGGCGGTTCGCGTGGAGCGGCGCGGCGACCAGGTCGAATTCCAGATCGACGAGGGAGTCCAGGTCCACGAGCTCGCTCCCCGCAAGCGCGAGCTGGAGGTCGCGGCGGATTCCGGCGGGGCCCGCCGGTGCGTCCTTGCGCTCGAGGGCGGCGAGGTCCGGCAGGTCTCGATCAGTCGCGCCGTAGACGGCCGCACGGAAAGCCTGCCGGTCGAGTTCGCCCCCGGGCCGCCCGACGAAATCGCCGCACCGCCCGACCGGGCACCGGCCTTCGCCTGGTCGCCGGCGCCCCCGTTTCCCCTCGAGCGGATGACCGCCGAGGCGGCGCCGTCGGGCGCGGGCGCCTCGGAGTCGAGAGTTCCCCTGGCGGCGGCGTGCCTCCTTGCCGCGCTGGTCTTGCTTCCCCTGGACGTCGCGGTGCGGAGAATCTCCTGACAGAACTTGACAGACATCAGACTTCAGACATCAGACTTCAGAAGGAGGGCCGAGGAAGACAGTTTTCAGAAGTTATCAGTCGACGGTGAGGCCACGAAGACTCCTTTCTACTGAGAACTGCTATCCTCGGTCTGAAGTCGGAAGTCTGAGGTCTGACTACTAGCCATGCTCACACTGCGATATCAGAATGCCATGTCCGCTCACGTGGGCTCCGGCGGTCTGTCCGAGCGTGAACTCGACGCGGCCGTAAAGGCGGCCAGGCCGGCGGTTCGCGCCGTCCTGCGCGGCCGCGCGCGGCTCGGGTTCGCGGCCCTTCCCTACCGGGAGAACGTCCTGTCGAAGGTCGAGGCCTTCGCGCGACGGATCCGCGGCCGTTTCAAGAATTTCGTCCAGATCGGCATCGGCGGCTCCTCGCTCGGGGCCGCGGCCATCGCCGGCGCCCTCCTCGACCGTTTCCACAACGAGCGGGCCCGGCCGCGCCTCTACTTCCTGGACAACGTCGACCCCGAGGAAACCGCGTCGCTCTTCGAACGGATCGACCCGGCGGAGACGCTTTTCCACATCGTGACCAAGTCGGGCGAGACTACGGAGACGGTGGCCGGGCTGCTCGTCGCCCTGGACCGGCTCCACAACAAGGTGAAACGGCCCGGAAGCCACCTCGTGGTGACCACGGACCGGAAGAAGGGCTTCTTGAGGCGGCTCGCCGGGGAGCAAGGCTGGCGGACGTTCGAGATCCCCGCCAATGTCGGCGGGCGATTCTCGGTCCTGTCGCCCGTGGGTCTCGTCCCGGCCGCCGTGGCCGGGATCCGGATCGAGGAGCTGGCCGCGGGGGCGATCCTGGCCGATGAGCTGTGTTCGCGCCGGGAGCCCCGGGAAAATCCGGCCGCGATGTTCGCGCTCGTCTCCCACCTCATGGACGCCCGGCGCGGCCGCCGCATCCATGTGATGATGCCCTACGCCCGCGCGCTTCGAGAGGCCGCCGACTGGTTCCGCCAGCTCTGGGCCGAAAGCCTCGGCAAGCGGCGCGCCGAGGGGGGGCGCGAAATCTGCGTCGGCCCCACGCCCGTCGTGGCGCTCGGCGCGACCGACCAGCATTCGCAGATCCAGCTCTTCGTCGACGGCCCCGAGGACAAGCTGGTCACCTTCGTCACGCTCCAGAGGTACCGGCGGGACGTCTACATCCCCGCCTCGGTGCGCGATCCCGCGGCCGATTTCCTCCACGGAAAGAGCTTCACCGACCTGATCGTCGCGGAGCAGAAGGGCACCGAGGCGGCCCTCGCCGCGGCCGGGCGGCCGAGCATGACGGTGGAGTTGACCCAGGTCTCGCCCAGGACGATCGGGGCCTTCTTCTTTTTCCTGGAAATGGGCACGGTCTTCGCGGGACGCCTGTACGGCGTCGATCCCTTCGGCCAGCCCGGGGTGGAGGCCGGAAAGCGCGCCGCCTTCGCTCTCCTGGGGCGCGAGGGATTCGCGGCCGGGGCCGCGGAAGTTGAAGCCGCGGTCGCGCCCGACCCGAAATACGTCGTCCGATGAAGGACTCCAGGCTCTACAGGCGGAGCGTCCGGTTCCTTCTGCACGACCTGTGGACGCGCGAGGTCGGCCGGGGCTGGCGCGCGACGCTGACCTACGCCCTGCGCACGGGCGTGCTCGTCGTCGAAAACACCTGGAACCGCGAACTCCTCGTTCGCGCCGCGGCCCTGACATACCAAGTCGTCTTCGCGGTCATCCCCCTCTTCGCGGTCTCTCTGGCCCTCTTCAAGACGTTCGGCGGCTTCCAGAAGATCGCGGGGGACGTGCGGGACTTCCTCCTGCGCAACCTGGCGCCCAACCTCGGGGCGCAGGTCGTGCAGACCATGAACAACCTCATCGACCGGATGGACGCGAAGGCGATCAGCATCGTGGGCTTCGCGATCCTCCTGTACACCTCGGTGTCCCTGCTTTCCACCGTGGAGAGCGCCTTCAACCGGATCTGGGGGGTGCGGCGCTCCCGCTCGCTGGTCCGGCGCCTGACGGTCTACTGGACCCTGCTCACCTTCGGACCGATCTGCCTCGCCATTTCGCTCGGCGTCACCGGATTCATCCGCCATCAGGGCGCGTATCATTGGATCCTGGAGAACGTCCCGCTCGCCAACATGGCGATGCTCGTGATCGTCCCGTGCCTGCTCACCTGGGTCGTTTTCACGGCGATGTACAAGGTCATTCCGAACACGCGCGTCTCGTGGGGCGCCGCGGTGATCGGGGCCCTGGTGGCGGGCTCGGCCTGGGAGATCCTCAAGGGCCTCTTCATCCTCTACAACGACCGCGTCGTCGCGAGCTACGAGGTGTACGGGACGCTGAGCGCGATCCCCATTTTTCTCCTTTGGATCTACCTGTCATGGGTGCTCGTGCTCTTCGGCGGCGAGATCGCCTTCGCCGCGCAACACGTGAAGACGTACCGGCGCGAAGTCGACGCGCCGAAGCTCAGCCATGCTTTCATGGAGCGGCTGGCCGTGCACCTCATGGTCGAGATCGCGCGCGATTTCATCGCCGGGCGCGACCCCGCGACCTCCGAGGCGCTGGCCGACCGCCTGAAAGTGCCGGTGCGGGCCTGCAACGACGTGCTC
>DASXTT010000258.1:0-3175 GCA_036505255.1 Planctomycetota bacterium
ACCCGTGATGCGTGATGCGTAATGCGTGATGCGCTCCATCCTCAAATACCAACCCCGGTGTACTGAAGCGTTCCCTGCCTCCAAACCGCTCGTCCCACCATGGCCATGACCCCGCACCACCCAAGACCGATCGCCAGACCCGCCGCCCACTCGGCCGGGCCCACCCGCCCGAGGAGCGTCTCCACCGGAAACGCGAAGAGGTACCGGAAGGGGAGCGCCTCGAGAATCCGCCGGGCGGGCTCCGGGAAAAGCGACAGGGGCGCGAGCATCCCCCCGAGGAGCGCCGAGGCGAACCGGTGCATCACCATCAGGCTCCAGACGTTGTCGGCCCAGAAGGCGACGAGCTGGATCGGGAAGGTGATCAGGAACTGGAGGAGGTTCGCCACCGCGATCGCCCCGATCCCCATGACGATCCCCGCCGCCGTGAAATCGCGCGGAATGCCGACGACGAAGGGCAGCCACGCCACGAAGAGGACGAGCTGGACGATCGCCGGGCCCAGCGCGCCGAGCTGCTGCACGTACTTCACGACACCGTACGGAACCGGATAGAGGAGGTACCGCGTCAGGCCGCCCTCGTAGATGTCCTGCGAGATATTCTGCTCCAGCTCCGTCGTCTGGACGAGCTTCCCGACCAGGATGGCCGCGATGTAATAGACGAGCATCCCCTGCGCGTCGTACCCGCCGATGCCCGGCCGGCGCGATCCGGCGAAGATCGCGTGCACGATGAACCACACGACGGCGAGCCGCACCGCGAGCGAGGAGACCGCGCTGATCCAGAAGTCGGCGCGGTAGCTCATCCGCCGGCGGATCTCCGACGTGAGCAAATCCCGGACCAAGTGCCATCTCATGACTCAATGCTCGGGCTCATGTGTGGGCTACCTGCTGCCTGCTGCCCGCTTCCTGCCGGCAGCAGGGAGCCGGAAGCCGGAAGCGCTCACTTCGTTGCGCCTTTGGCGCTTTGGATCTTTTCAATGATCGTCCCGATCTCCACTTCCTCAATCGCAAGGTCCGCGACCGGATAGCGGCGGAGCAGCTCGGCCGCCGCCTCCGCCACGCGGCCGCGCGGGACGCGCAGCCGGATCGTCAAGTCGTCGCACGCGTCCACCTGGCCGAGGGCCTCGAGGCCGTCGCGCGTGACCGTGCCATTCGTCTTCCGGAGGTGCGCGGTCACCACCTTGTGGTCCGCGTACTTCTCCACGACCCCCGCGAGGCTCCCGTCGTACACGATCTCCCCCTCGCGCAGGATGAGGAGCCGCCGGCAGAGCCGCTCGATGTCCTCCATGTAGTGGCTCGTCAGGATCATCGCGGGGCGGTTCTGCTCGCGGTAGGCGAGGATGAAGTCGCGGATGGCCTTCTGCGCCGTGAGGTCGAGGCCGATCGTGGGCTCGTCGAGGTAGACCACCCGGGGCCCGTGGAGGAGGGCCGCGATGAGCTCCATCTTCATGCGCTCGCCGAGCGAGAGGCGGCGCACCTGGATGGTCAGCTCCTTGGCGACGTCGAGGACGCGGGCAAGGTAATCGAGATTCGCCCGGTAGCGGTCGTCGGGGATCCCGTAGATCTCCTTGAGGAGGAGGAAACTGTCGGCGGCGGGAAGGTCCCACCAGAGCTGCGCCTTCTGGCCCATGATGAGGGCGATCTGGCGGCGGAACCGGTTGTCGCGCTCCCACGGCCGGAAGCCCAGGACGCGCGCGTCCCCGCGGGTCGGATGGATGATGCCCGCGAGCATCTTCACGAGCGTGGTCTTGCCCGCGCCGTTCGCGCCGACGAGGCCCACGATCTCGCCCTCGTCGATCCGGAACGTCGCGTCGCGGACGGCATGCTTGTGGACCTTCTCCCGGCGGAACAGGGACTTGACGGATCCCCAGAGTCCCGGATCCTTGCGGTGGACCGTGAAGGTTTTGGAGAGTCCGTGGGCCTCGATCATCGAGAGAGTGTACGAAAAAAGAGGCGGCCGGCGGCGATCAGCGCACGGAGGGATGGCCTTCGTGCTTCCAACGCATCATGCCGCCCGCGAGGAACACCACCTTCGGAAATCCTGACTGCGCGAGGAATTGCGCCGCGGCGATCGACCGGGGCCCGGCCTTGCAGATCACGACGATCTCGCGGTCGCGCGACTCATCGAGCTCCGGCAGGCGGTCGGGCACCTCTCCGAGCGGGATGTGAACGATTCCGGGCAGATGGCCGAACTCGCCGACGAGTTCGGGGATTTCGCGAACGTCGAGCAGCACGGGATTTTCGCCCCGCTCCAGGCGGCCGGTGAGATCGTCGGGTCCGATTCCCCCGACCGACGCGCCTCCGCGGGCGACCGGGGCCTGAACCTCGCACGCGGCCCCTTCGGTCGGGATCATCACCGCGTTGGGATCGCGCGAGCAGGTGCAGTTGGCCTTGAGCACCTCTTTCATCCAATCCGCGGGGCCCAGGCAGAGACCTTGCAGGTACTGGACGAACTCGGTCTTGGAACGCGGACGGAAATGCGGGTTGGTCCGCTTCTGGCGGCCGAGGTCCGAAGGAGCCCGGCCGCGATACTCGTGCGCCGGATGGACCGTGAGCGCCTCGGGCAGGCCGAGGATCCGCTGGAGGCTGTCGTAGTGCTCGCCCGGATCGCCTCCCGGAAGGTCGTCCCGCCCCGCGCCTCCCTCGTCGAGGAAGAGCGTGTCCCCCGTGAGGACGCGCTCCGGGAGGACGAGGCAGATCCCGTCCTGCGTGTGGCCGGGCGTGTGGAGGGCCTTCAGCCGCGCGCCGGCGAGTTCAATTTCGTCGCCGTCGGCGACTCGCGACGTGACGCACTTCGCCGGGGCCTTCGCGTGCATGACGTACTCGGCGCCGGTGTGATCGCGCAGGGCCGCCGCGCCGGAGATGTGATCGGCATGCGTGTGGGTGTCGAGGACGTGGGTGAGCTTCAGCCGCTCGCGGTCCAGCAGATGAAGATAGTCGGGAAGGTGGACGAGCGCCGGGTCGATGAGGGCCGCCTCGCCCGACCCCCGGGCGCCGATCAGATAAGTTCGGCACCCGCCCGGATTCAATGCCCGAAACTCAAGCTCCATTCGGGTGCGATTATAGCCCAAGGGGTAGCGGTCACGCATCCAAGCATGGGCATAGCTGCCGGCTCCCGGCTACCCGCTTCCGGCCGGAAGCCGGGAGCAGGGAGCCGGGAGCATCCGCGGCCTCAGGCGGC
>DASXTT010000259.1:0-8645 GCA_036505255.1 Planctomycetota bacterium
GAAGAATTCGCCACCCTCAACACCTCGGCCGCCGCGCGCTTCGAGGCGCCCGGGGTTCCCAGCTTGGCCCGGACCTCGGCCAGGCCGTTGCGCATCGATTCGAGGCGGCCGTCCTTGATGATCGACACCGCCTCGCGGGCGATGAGGTCGGACTTGGCCTTCCGCTGGTAGAACTCCGGCATGATCTCGCGACCGGCCACGATGTTCACCAGGGCGTAAGTGCGGATCTTGATCAGCGGCCCCAGCGTCGCGGCCGTCAGCGGATTGAGCTTGTACGTCACGATCATCGGCGTGCCGTACAGCGTCGCCTCGATCGTTGCGGTGCCCGAGGCCGTGATGAGCAGGTCGCTCGCGGCCATGACGTCGGGCGTACGGTCCCACACGACCCGGACCGGCGCCTTCGCGCGGGCCGCGCGCTCGGTCGCGGGGCCGGGATCGATCCCCGGCGCGCACGCGACGACATACCGGGCCTCCGGCAGCTCTTTCGACATCAACTCCGCCGTCTTGAGCATCAGGGGGAAGAGCGCGGAGAACTGCTTCTGGCGACTGCCGGGAAGGAGCCCGATCAGCGGCCGCCCGCCGAACTCCTTCTTCAAGGCGCCGCGATCGACTTCCTTCAGCGCGTCGAAGAGCGGATGGCCGACGAAGGCCGCGTCCACGCCGGCATCGCGGTAGAGTTTCTCCTCGAAGTCGAGGATCACGATCATTTTCGTGACCAGGCGCTTGATGGCCTTGATGCGCCCCGGCCGCCACGCCCAGATCTGGGGGCTGATGTAGTAGGCGATCGGGATCCCGTGGTCGCGGACCCGCTCGGCGAAGCGGAGGTTGAAGTCGGGATAATCGATCAGCACCGCGACGTCGGGGCGGCGGCTCTTCAGCGCGCTCTGGAGAATGCGGTAGAGCTTCGTGTAGTGGTGGAGATTGTGGAACGCTTCGACGATGCCCACCGCGGCGTGGGCGGTGGTCTCGGCGACGAGCTCGACGCCCGCCTCGCGCATCCGGCGTCCCCCCGCGCCGATCAGGACCGCGCCCGGCGCGAGCTCGCGGAGCGACCGCGCGAGATTGGCGCCGTGCAGGTCACCGGACGCTTCGCCGGCGACAATTAGGATGGTCGGGCTGCCCCGTACGTCCGTAGATGCACTCACAGGTTCTGCTCAAGAACGAAGCTACCGGCTGCCGGCTGCCTGCTTCCCGCCGGAAGCGGGAGGCCGGAGGCAGGAAGCTGGAAGCTTGGAGCGGTCACATCCACTTGTGAGCGCGCATTTCCCGGAGGACCTCCTCCGCCGCCCGCATAGCGCGCACCCCGTCCTCTCCCGGAACCACGGGCTCGCCGCGGCTTCGGGCGGCCTCCACGAAGGCCTTCAGCTCGCCGGCCAGCGGCTCCTCGTCGGGCAGGGAGATCTCCTCGATGGAGTAGAACTCGCGCGGGATCGCGGCGAGGTCGGCGAGGGACGGTTCCTGGTCCGGGGGGAGCGCGGCCAGGGCCTTGGCGAGCTCGCGGGTCGTCCGGTAGAGCCGGACCGTCTTCTCGAGGGTGTCGATCGAAGCGTACTGATCCTCGCTGAAAATCCGGATCTTCCGCATGCTCTTGTCCGAAATCCGGCTCGCCGTGAGGTTGGCGACGCAGCCGTTCTCGAATTCGAGTCGCGCGTTGGACAGGTCCTCGGGGCCGAAGAGGAGCGAGACCCCCACGGCGTCGATGCGTTTCAGGGGCGAGTCAGCGAAATGGAGGATGAGGTCGAGATCGTGGATCATGAGGTCCATCACGACGTCGATGTCCGTCGAGCGGAACTTGAAGGGGCTGAGGCGGTGGGCCTCGATGAAGCGCGGCTTGCCGAGCCTCCCCTCCACGGCGCGCACGGCGGGGTTGAACCGCTCGACGTGGCCGACCTGAAGCGGGGCACGGCGCTTTCGGGCGAGCGCGACCAGCTCCTCGGCCTCGGGGATGGTCCTCGCGAGCGGCTTCTCCACCAGGGTCGCGATGCCGCGATCAAGGAAGTCGCGCGCGACGGCGAGATGATGAAGCGTCGGCACCGCGACGGTGACGGCGTCGACCCGGTCGAAGATCTCGCGGTGGTCCGCGAAGGCGGGGACGCCGATTTCGCGCCCGACCTCCTCGGCCCGGGCCCGGGCGATGTCCACCACCCCGACGAGGTCGACGCCCGCGAGCGATTTCAGGACGCGCGCGTGGTGGCGGCCGAGGTGGCCCACCCCGACCACGGCGACGCGCAGGGCCGTCACGAGGCCGCCTCCGGGGGCTTGACGGTCTCGTCATCCGGGTCCGGGAATCCCCCGGCGATCCGGAGCGCCTCGCGGGCGCGCCCGTTCTTCCCCCGGTCGATGGCTTTCATGAAATCCAGGAGGTACCTGATCTCGGGGTCGCGCGGGTATCGCTGCTCGATGAGGGCGACGGCCTCGGGCTTGGGAAGTCCCGACCGCCACATCAGGCGGTGCGCCTCGCGGAGCGCCAGGAGCGTCCCGTCGGCCATCCCGCGCCGCCTCAGGCCGACGGCGTTCGGGGAGACGACGGTCATCGGGACGCCCGCGACCACCATGAAGGGCGGCACGTCCACGCTGATCCGCGAGAATCCCCCGACGAACGCGTGCTTCCCCACGGTGACGAAATGGTGGAGGCCCACGTAGGCGCTCATGCCCACGTAGTCCTCGATCTTCACGTGTCCCGCGAGCAGGACGTTGTTGGCGATGATGACGTAGTCGCCGAGTTCGCAATCGTGGGCGATGTGACAGCCGGCCATGAGCAGGCCGTGATTCCCGATCCTCGTGACGCCGCCGCCGTGCGTCGTGCCGATGTTCACGGTGACGAACTCGCGGAACACGTTCCCGTCCCCGATGACGGCCTCCGTCTCCTCTCCCCGGTACTTGAGGTCCTGCGGGCGTCCGCCGAGGACCGCGTGCGGAAAGACCGTGTTCTTCTTCCCGAGCGTGGTGCGGCCGATCACCGTCGCGTGGTTCATGAGGATGGAACCGGCACCGATCGCGACGTCGGGCCCGACCACGCAGAAGGGGCCGATCTCGACGTCGTCGTCGATGCGGGCCTTGGGATCGATGATGGCGGTGGGATGGGCCTTCATCCCGCGGAGTCCAGGAGCATGAACCTCATGTTCGCCTCGCAGGCCACCTGCCCGTCCACGGTGGCGCGGGCCGCGATCTCGGCCGTGCGGGCCTTGAGCTTCAGGGTCTCCACCTCGATCCGGAGCTGGTCGCCCGGCACGACGTTTTTCCGGAGGCGGACCCCGTCGATGGCGAGCAGCACGGCCACGCCCCCGGGCGAGTCCCCCTTGCGCATGAGCAGGGCGCCGGCGAGCTGCGCCATCGCCTCGATCTGGAGCACGCCGGGCATGATCGGCTGTCCGGGGAAGTGGCCCTGGAAGAAGGGCTCGTTGTACGTGACGTTCTTGATTCCGACGGCGCGCTTGTAGCCGTCCATTTCGATGACGCGGTCGATCAGGAGCATCGGGTAGCGATGGGGAAGGATCTTCTCGATCTCGCGGACGTCGAGGAGCGATCCTTCCTTCCGGAGGCGTCCCGTGGCCGTGCCCTCGACCGCCTCCCGGATGCGCCGCACGAGCTGCGCGTTCGTCCCGTGGCCCGAACCGACGGCGATCACCGTGGCCCTGAGCGGGCCGCCGAGGATGGCGAGATCCCCCAGGAGGTCGAGGATCTTGTGCCGAACGTACTCGTCGGGCCACCGGAGCCGGTTGTCGATGGGCCCGTCGGGGCCCACCACGAGAGTATTGGCGGTCGTTCCCCCCTTGCCCAACCCCTGCTTCTGAAGGGCCTCGGCCTCGCTGAGGAGGCAGAAGGTCCGGGCGGGGGCGATTTCGCGCGCGAAGGTGGCCTCGTCGATGGCCACCGTGAACTGCTGGGAGCCGATGGGCGTGCCCGGATAGCTGAGGGAGTAGGTGATCGCCAGTCCGTTCTCGCTCGGGAAGGCGACGATGTGCGCCTCCTTCTCCGAGACGGCGACGGGCTCCTTGAGCGTGAAAACGCGGCGGGCTTCGCCCTGCTCCTCGAATCCCGCCTGGTTCAGCAGGTCGACCCAGGT
The DNA here is from genome assembly GCA_036505255.1 of Planctomycetota bacterium. Lineage (GTDB taxonomy): Bacteria > Planctomycetota > MHYJ01 > MHYJ01 > JACPRB01 > DASRJF01. Next base: position 4,067 of record DASXTT010000259.1, read on the forward strand.
CTTGGCGGAGCCGTCCCCGTGGGGGATTTCCGCCGCGTCCACCTTGATCGTCGCGTTGTCGACCTCCAGCCCGTAGAGCGCCGAAAGGAGGTGCTCCACCGTCTCGACCTCGGCCGGGCCGACGGCCAGTGCGGTCCGGCGGACCTTGGTCGTCACGTTTTCGGGCGTCACCGCGATGCGCGGCTCGCCGGGGAGATCGGTGCGGACGAGGGTCAATCCCGCGTTCGCCGGAGCCGGCTCCACCGAGAGCCGGGCCTGCGCTCCCGAAAAGAGCCCGGCGCCGGAGAACCGGATCGGCGTCTTCAGGGTGCGCTGAACTTTCCTCATGGCTTGAGCTTTCGCTGCAATTCCGTCACCAACCGCTGGAGTTCCCGCATCTCCTCCAGAAGCCGTTCCACCCGATGGGAAGCCGCCAGGGCCCGCATCCTCCGGAGGTGCGGCTCGGCGGGGGTCCCGCTGAACGTCGCCCCGGGGGGAAGGTCCTTGCTGAGGCCCGACTGGCCCGTCAGGATCCCTCCCGCGCCGACCGTCACGTGCCCGCCGACCGCGACCTGCCCGCCCAGCATCGCGTGGTGGTCCACCTTGACGCTCCCCGCGACGGCCACCATGGCGGCCATGAGCACGTGCTCGCCGATGACCGAATTGTGGCCGATGTGCACCAGGTTGTCGAGTTTCGTCCCCTTGCGGATCACCGTGCGGTCGACCCGCGCCCGATCCACCGCGCAGTTCGCCCCGAGTTCCACGTCGTCCTCGATGACGACGATGCCGTTCTGCGGAATCTTGTGGTGCACCCCGCCGACCGTCGCGAAGCCGAACCCGTCCGACCCGATCACCGTCCCGCAGTGGGCGATGACCCGGTCTCCCAGGACGCACCGCTCGCGGACGGCGACGCCGGGGTAGAGGATGCAGTCCCGGCCGATCCTGGCCTGCGCTCCGACGTACACGAGGGCATGAATCACCGTTCCCGCGCCGATGACGGCTCCATCCTCGATGACGGCGTTCGGTCCGACCGCCACGCCCTTTCCCAGCGAGGCCGAGGGCGCGATCGCGGCCGACTTGTGGATCCCCTTGGGACCCGGGACGGGCACGACGAACTGCTGCGCGATGGTGATGAAAGCGAGGTTCGGGTCCTTGACGACGATGGCCGGAATGGACGGCACCGGCGCCTTGCCGGAAATGACGATGGCGCCCGCGCGGGTCCGGCCGACCTTCGAGGCGTACTTCGGATTGGCGAGGAAGGTGATCTCGTCCGGGCCGGCGTCCTCGAGGCCGCAGGCGCCGCCGATGCGCTTCGCGGCGTCGCCCTTGACGGCGCCGCCCACGAGGGCGGCCAGTTCGCCGACGGTGCGTTTCATCACGTCAGTTCTTCAACACGGCCCCGCACCTGGGACACTTCGCCTCTTTGGTCTTGATCTTGCACTGGGGGCACTCGATCTCCCCCGAGGCCGGCTTCCGCTTGCGGTAGTCGTCGTTGAGGCGCGCCAGGACCTTGGCCGTGATGTCCAGCGAGGGGTCGCAATAGAGGACCGACCGGAGCATGTTCTTCTGAAGGGACTGCGATTCGTCGCCCTTTTCGTCGTCGACGGACGATTCGTCGGCCCGGAAAACGAGATCGAGCTTCTGCTCCTGCGCCACCGAGGCCGTGGCCTTCCGCACCTCGGCGTACATCAGGTTGCGGCCGCTGTATCGGGCGTTGAGAAGGCGGTTGGTCCTCATTTTCTGGACGATGTCGTAGTGCGCCTCCTCCACCTTGATCTCGGTGTATTTCTGCACGTAGAGCGTCGAGGTCTTGTCGCTCAAGGCGTCGAGCGTCTTGGTCCTTTCCTCGAGCCCCTTGCGGATCCGGACGAGCTCCTCGTCGAGATTCTTGCGGACCGCGTTGAAGTCCGCCTCGAGGTCCCGGGCGTAATCGTATTTCGCCGGATCGAAGCAGTCGCCGAGGTTGACGACGCCGACTTTCAGGGCCCGGGCGGCCGGGGGGTCCTGCGCGCGGACGCCGCCGGCCGGCGCGAGCGCCGCGACGGCGACGGCGGCCGCCGCCGCCCAGACGAACCGCGTGGAATTCCGCATGCGCACCCCTCTAGAAAAAGAGTCTTCCGATGTCGAAGGTGACGGTCTCCCGCTCGTCCCCGTCGATCTTCGTCAGCGGGAAGCCGAAGTAGATCGAGACGGGAATGTTGCCGAGCTGGGGGATCACGAACTTGATCCCGAATCCCACCGAATTCCGCCACTTGACGTCGAACATGTCGTTCCATTCCGTGGTGAGGTTGCACAGGTCGTAGAAACCCGACACCCAGAGGATGTTCCCCACGAGCGGGTAGGCGTATTCGGCGCTGAAAAAGGCGAAGGCGTTGCCGCCGATCGGATCGCCGGCCTCCCGCGGGCCGACCCCGCGGTAATCGAAGCCGCGGATGGAGTCGCGTCCCCCCGCGTAGAACCGCTCGAAGAAGGGGACGATCGAATCCCCCCGGGGCTTGGCGTACTTGAGGGTCAGGTCGAGGTTGAGCACGTGGTGCCGGTCGGGCGCGATCTCGATCACGGGAAAGTACGACTCGAGGTCGAAGATCACCTTCCCGAAGTCGAAGTCGCCCGGCAGGGGATCGCCCGCGTACTCGTAGGAAAGCACGATCTTGTGGCCCGTGGTCGGGATCATGATGCTGTCGCGGGTGTCGTAGGTGATCCCCGTGGTGATGGAGAAGATGCGGCTGATCCCCTCCTGCTGTTTCACGGTGATGGGGGCGTCGTCCTCCACGTTGTCGATGTCCAGCCGCAGGGCGCTGACGGCGATCTCGGCCCGGAAGGGGTCGAAGCGCCGGTCGAAGCTCAGCGACGCCGACTGCCGCTTCTCCTGCCACGATTCCAGCCGGGTGTCCACCGACCGTCCCATGACGCCCATCCCGAAATCGTAACCGAAAACGTAGGGCTCCTTGAACAACACCATGAAGCTCTGCGTGGTCCGCGCGGGGGCGAACTGGACCCGGAACATCTGGCCGCCGCCCACGAAGGCGTCGCCGCCCAGGAGGTCCCCGAAGCTCTTCGGGAGGTCCGCGATGTCGAAATTGCGCTGTTCGAACTCGAGGATGCCGAGGATCCCGAAGGCGGAGGAGTACCCGCCGGCGAACCGGATCGACCCGGTGCTTCCCTCCTTGACGTCGATCACGACGTCGCGCACGTTGGCTTCCTGGCCCTCCTCGAGGCGGACGCTCAGGCCGCCCATGGGGTCGAAGTACTGCTTGTCCCGGAGCCGCTGGATTCCCCGCTGAAGAAGGCGCAGGTTGAACTTCTCGCCGGGCGCGAAGTCCTTCAGCTCCCGCAGGATCACGTCGAAGCGGGTCCGGGTGTTGCCGTTCACGGAGATGCGGCCGACGTTGATCTCCTGGTTCTCGACGATGCGGAACAGGAGGTCCAGCTCCTGCGTGACGTAGTCCACCGTCATCACGTACTCCACCTGGGCCAGGATGTAGGAGCGCTCGCCGTACATGTCCCGGACGCGGTCGGCGTCCCTCGCGGCGTTCGTGACGGTGAACTCCTCGCCGACCCTGGAGGCGAGGGCCTTCCGCATCTGCTCCTCGGTGAGCGCGGCGTGGCCGCGGAACGCGATGGTGCGGATCCTGTACTTCTGCCCCTCGTCGATGTGGATCCTGATGTCCACCTCGGTGCGGTTGGGGGAGAAGATCAGGTCCTCGATGAAAATCCGGTCGTCCTTCGCGATGTCCAGCCAGCCCTCGCGGTAGTACGCGAGCTTGAGCCGCTTGAGATCCTCCTCGAGGTTGTACTGGACGTAGGGGCTGCCCGCGAGGGGGAAGAAGAGGAACGAGCCGGCCTCCTTGGTCTGCATGAGGGCCTTGAGGTCGGAGGAGGGAAAGCGCTTGTTGCCGGTGAATTGGATCGTCCGAACCGTGACGAGCGGCCCCTCGGTGACGTGCCAGTGGAGGATCGCGCCGTCCTCCTCGGAGATGATCTCGTCTTTGACCTGGCAGAAGTGATAGCCCTTCATCACGAGGAGCTCGCGGATCTTGTCCCGGTCGAGCTTGAGCAGGTAGTCGTTGAGCATGGTTTCGGGCACCAGCCGCAGGTCGGTCAGCGTCGTGGGGGGGACCGCCTTGAGGCCGGTGAACCGGACGTCGATGATCTTCTGGAATTCGACCACCTTGACGACGAAAACGATCTCGCCGGCGGGGGAGATCTCGGGCTCGATCCGGACGTCGCTGAATTTTCCCTGGGCGAAGAGGGTCTTCAGGTCCTGGTTGCGCATCGTCGCGTCGTAGGGCTTCCCCTTGCGCAACTGGATCAGGGCGAGGATTTCCGAAGGGCGCCAGCGGCGGAATCCGACGGGACGCACATCCTGGACGATCTTGCCCTCCCAGGGCTCCTGGGACTTGTCCTGGGGCGACGCCGGGACCGCCGCCGCGGCCGCGCAGAAGGCGACCGACGCGCAAACCCAGCCGAAGGTCCGTGCCGACAAGGCGATCCGGCGCAGTGATTCCTCTCCAGCGTTGGCGGTCGGCCCGGACCCGAGGTGGGGGCCGCCGAAAGATTAAAGTATTTTAATGATCGCGGGTCCGGGTGCAAGCCTGAA
>DASXTT010000260.1:0-10232 GCA_036505255.1 Planctomycetota bacterium
CGCGCGTGGCCTCCGGCCGGACCGCCTGCAGCCCCTCCATCAGGCGGTTCATCTGGCCCGACCCGTGAGCCGGCGTCACGTGCGTCATAATCCGGTGGGAAAAGACGACCAGTCCCACGCGGTCCCCGCCGGACAGGGCCGCGTGGGCGAGCAGGGCGCCCGCGTTGATGGCGACGTCGAGCTTGGTCATCCAGCCCAGCTCGGTGCCCATCATGTACCCGGCATCGACGCACAGCAGGACGTTCTGGCTTCGCTCGAGCTGGTAATCCATCGTGGTGGGCTTCGAGCGCTTGGCGGTCGCCTTCCAGTTGATCCTCCGGTAGTCGTCGTCGGGCGAGTATTCGCGCAGCTGCTCGAATTCCGTTCCCTGGCCCGCGACGCGGACCCGGTGGATGCCGACCTCGGCGAGCCGGTTCTTCCGTCCCAGCAGTTCGGCGCGCCGGATGCCCGCGAGATTCGGGTAGACGCGCACTTCCTGCGCCGCGGGAATCCGCAGTCGCCTCGCCGCGAGACCCATCCTGCAGGTGACCCGGAGCCAGAGATCGCCGAAGCTGAACGTCCCCCGCTCCGGGGGCGTCACCGCGTACCGGAACACTTGTCGCCCCCGCGGCGGCAGGCGGACGGAGCCGCCCGCCGCCTCGAACCGGAAATCCTCGGGGGGCTGGTCGACGACCGTGACGGAGACCGGCCACGTGGCGAGATTCGCGACCTCCACCTCGATGTGCGTCTCGTCCCCCAGCGACAGCTTCGGCCCGACGTGCCGGCTCGCCGTCACCGCGCCGGCGTCGTGGCCGAAGACCGCGTCCGACACCGCGAGGAGGAGCACCGCCGCGTGGTAGCCCAGCGCGAGCACGAAAAGGCCGGGGAACCAGAGCGCCGCGGCGGCGAACGCGAGCCCCGGCGCGTTCAGGAGAAGGAATCTCCGCGTGACGGTCATCGGGGCACTTTCACGGTCTTGAGGACCTGGCGGAGCGACTCGTCGGGCGTCAGGCCCTCGACCTCGGCCTCGGGCTGGAGGACAAGCCGGTGCCTCAACACCGGGAACGCCATCTCCTGGACGTCGTCGGGAGTCACGAAATCGCGCTCCCGGAGCGGCGCCAGCGCCTTGGCCGCGTACAGCAGGTGGATCGACGCGCGCGGCCCGCAGCCGACCAGGATCGCCTCGTTGGACCGGGTCGCCCAGATGATCTCGCGGATGTACTTCAGCAGGGCGGGCTCGACCTTCGTCCGCACGGCCGCCTCGCGCATTCGGCGGAGGCCTTCGGGTTTGAGCACGGGCTCGATCTTTCCCGTCAGCTCATGCAGCTCCTGGCCGGAGTCGTAGGCTTGAAGGATGCGGTCCTCGTCCTCCGCCGACGGGTAGCCGACCTGGATTTTCATGAGGAACCTGTCGAGCTGGGCCTCGGGAAGGCGATAGGTGCCCTCGTACTCGATGGGATTCTGCGTCGCGAAGACGGTGAACAGGTCGCCCAGCGATTCCGTCTGGCCGTCGATGGTGACCTGGCGTTCCTGCATCGCCTCGAGGAGGGCCGCCTGCGTCTTCGCCGGCGTGCGGTTGATCTCGTCGGCCAGGAGCAGGTCGGTGAAAATAGGGCCCTTCCGGAGCCGGAAGGAGTTCTGCTGGAGGTCGAAGACGTTGGTCCCCAGGATGTCGCTGGGCATCAGGTCGGGCGTGAACTGGATCCGCCGGAAGGTGGCGGAGACCAGGCGGGCCAGCGTGCGCACCATGAGCGTCTTGGCCGTCCCGGGGACCCCTTCCAGGAGGGCGTGCCCCTTGCAGAGCACCGTGACGATCATCTGTTCGATGACCGCATCCTGCCCGCGGATGACCTTGGCTATTTCGGCCGCCAGGGCGCGGTATGCGGCGCCCGGCGGAACCGGCGTCCCGGCTTCCATATGGCCTCGTTCATGAAATCGTGGATGGATCGGGCAAAGTCGATGAGGTCGTGATCGCGGGGAGAGCGGAGTCGTTCGAGCCGCCCGGCACGCTCCAGGAGTTTTTGGCCTTCCGCGGCGTCGGCGTCGGAGTCCGGTTTCGCCCGCCGGAGCGCGTCGCGCAGGGTCTCGGCAAGGGCACGGACCGCCGTGCGTCCCATCGAGGCTTTCTCGTACAAGCGGGCACGACCCGTCACGTAGTCGGGGACGGCCGCGCGCGGGCGGGGCCTTCTCGAAATCGGCGGCGCCGTGCGGGCGCCGAAGTGCCATATCGCCAGGAGGGCCAGGATCCCCAGCTCGACAAAGATCGGCTGGACCCCCGCCTTGCGGGCGTAGGCCATCACCCCGGGCGCCCCCATCTCGAGCCGGGTGGAGGTCTCATCGAAGAGGACCCCGCCTCCTCCCCGGACCGTTTCCGCCACGGTCAGAAGGAAAAGCGCGTTGTCGTTTCCGGGGAGTCCGACATTGGTCGCCGGGAAGGATTCCGCCAAGAGAATCATCCGGCCGGCGCCCAGGGTCGCCAGGAGCACCGCCGGGAGGCCTCGGGTCGTGTAGAGAACCTGGACGGGAAATTTCGCTTCCTCGATCTTGAACGTCGCGCCCGACTTGAGAAGCAGGGACGGGGCCTCCCCGGTCAAGGGGGCTCCGGACTCCGCGGACGCGCCGGCTTCTTCCCCCGGACCCGACTCCACGCGAAGGCCGAGCTCGTCCAGGTGGGCGTTCTGGAACGGGCACAGAAGGACGGCCACGTTGCCTTCGCCCACCCACGTCCGAAGGTCGGAGGGCTTGATGAGCCCGGCGCGGTCCCCCACCTGGGGGCAATCGCCCGTCCCTCAGCCCCCCTTGGAAACGCCCGGGGCATGATGGGCCCCGAGGGAAAAGAGGACGCCCTTTTTTCTCCGCAGGCTCCACGGGTCGGTCAGCCGCTCGACGGAATGACCCTGCGCCTCCATCAGGAGCGCCAGCGCGCGAAGGCCGTCCTCGGTGGCCCGGTAGCTCGATCCCTCGGCGAAGGATTCGCCGCGCCGGAAGGCGTAGGAGAAGAGCAGGATCCCGGCGCCTCCGACCGCCGCGGCCGCGAGGACGAGAATGGCGTACGGCAGCGCGCGCTTCACGCCGGTCCCTCCCGGAACTCGAGAATGCCGGCCGCCAGCTCCCGGGACCGGCGGTATTCGGATTCCGCGGCGGGCTTCCGCCCGTACCACTTCTGCTCGAACATGGAGGTCAGCGAGCCCAGGCTGGCCTTCGCCGGGCCGGGTCCGCTGAATCGCCGCACATGTTCCCAGTTCGCCTTGGACGGATGGTAGTCGATCCACCGCCGGACGTGCGAGAAAGAGAGGACGGCGAGGTAGAGCGCCCGGATCGCCTCGGCCACCCGGCCCTGCCTGAAGAGGCCGTCGGCCTCGATCGTCCATTCCCGGGCGTCCCGCGCCAGCGGATCGGGCATCGCGGACGGGGAGGGAGCGGCCCGCGCCGGCGGCGGGGCCCTGGAAAGTCCCCGGCGCGCCCAGGCGTGGTAGCCGATGGCGATCAGGAAGGCGGCCAGGATGGCGATGGCCAGGATGAACAGGACGGTCATCGCGGATCCCGGGACTCCGGGACTCGAAATCTGGCAGGGCGACGAGGGAATCTCAGGGGGCGCGCTGGGTTCCGACGATTTGATCCGCAGAAGTTCCCGGAGCCGCGCCCAGAAACCGGAAGGCAGTTTCTGCCGGAATTCCGGCCGGCGCAGAATGTCGTGCAGCTGACGCCGGACCGCCTCCGGATCGCGATCCTGGACGGACGCCGTCGCGGCCAGGGCGAGGATCATCCACGCCACGCGGCTTCTCCTTCGCGGGGGGCGCCGGCGGGGACCGGGGCGCGGCGCCGGAGCCGGGCCATCAGGTCCGCGCCGCCGCGGCGCGTCTCGCCGTCGCTGTGAAAGAGGCCGGCGCACAGGCACCGGACCGGCTCCATGGCGAGAAACGCGAGAGCGCCCTGGAACGCGAGGTAGCTCGGATCCCGGAAGGTGAGTACGCCGCGCAGCTCGAGAAACGAGAACCCGGTGAGCATTTCCGCGAGTTCGAGGCCCCAGGGGGCGAGCTCGACCAGGGTGATCCAGACCAGGATCTGGAACAGCGCGAGGCACGTCAAAAGCATCATCGCGCGGGGGGTCTGTCCCCGGACGAGCTCGGCGCTCTTCCTCAGCGGGGATCCGGCCCCGGTCGGGTCGGTCGCCGCGATCGGCACGGCCAGGACGCGACGGGCGACGTACACGCCGACGAAGCCCGCGGCGAGCGTGCCCGCGGTCGACCCCGCGAGCGCCAGGCCCATGGACGCGAAAAAGCGCTGGGGATTCGAGGCGAAGATCCCGATCACCACGGGTCCCGCGGCCAGGAGAGTCCCGAAGAGGGCCCACATGAAGGGCCAGGCCTGGGCGGCGTAGAGTCGGGGAGCCCGGGCGAGCGCCTGCCGCAGCAGCGCCGGCGGATCGACGGGCTCATCGTCCAGGATCGCCTGGAGTCCGCGCAAGCCCGCCCCCCAGCCGATGGCGCGGGGAACCGCGAGCGCCGCGAGGATCGCCGCACCCGCCAGGATGGCGACCGGATCGGGCCCCCAGGTCCGGATCAGGTGGATGGCGACGGCGCCTCCCAAGGCCAGCGGAAGCGACCCCGCGACGATCGTGGTCAGGACGAATCGCGGATGGCGGCGCGCCAGCTCGATGGAATGGTCCACGATGCCGAGGACGGTCAGCGGTCCCGGTCTCATCGACGCACTCCCCGATGCCCGCCGTCAGAGGATGGAGGCCAGGATCAGGCCGTACAGGAATAGGACCAGGGTAAGGCCGGAGAAGGCGGCGAGGACCGCCGCGGCCGCTCCGACCCGGCCCGCGCTCCTTTTGGGCCGTCGTTTCGATTCCTCCCGCCGCGCCCGCGCCCTCAGGCAGTCCGAGCAGACGTTGATGCCCTCGATCTTGATGGTGCACTCGTTGCAGATCGGCCGGGCGCAGGAAGGACAGCGCGCGGAGGCGACGCGCTCGGGATGGTTCGCGCACGATACGGCGGGCGCCAAGGATGTCCTCCGGGATTCGGGGCACCAATGCCGGGGGCGTTGCCGGACCTTTGAACCCGGCCCGGCACCGCGTCGAGAATTTCGAGTGTAGTCCAATCCGGGGCGCAGTCAAGCCAGTTCGAGGCGCTCCACGTGCTCGCCGCGGAAATGGCGCACGCTCCCCGACGCCATCCGGACCTCCAGCCCCTCGATCGGGTCGAGATCCTCCACCACCCCCGCGTAGGTCCTGCCGCCCTCGAGTACCCGCACCGACCGCCGCAGGATCCCCGACCGCTCCCGCCATGCTTTCTGGATCCGCCTCAGCCCCCCGTCCAGCTCCTCCACCCACCGGTCCAGCGCCTCGAGCAGCGCCCGCGCCCCGTGCGCGAGATTCACGCGCTCCCCCCGCTCGATTTCCAGCGAAGTCGCCGTGCTTCGGAGGTCCTTCGGAAAATCCTCCGGACCCACGTTGCCGTTGATCCCGACTCCGACCACGAACAGGTCGGGCCGCCCCGAGATGAACCGCGACTCGACGAGCACCCCCGCGATTTTCCGCTCCCCGACGAAGACGTCGTTCGGAAACCGGATGCGCGACTCGGTTCCCGCGACCGCGTCCACGGCGTCCGAGGCGGCCAGCGCGGCGATCGCCGTCACGAGCGGCACGCGCTCGACGTCCAGCGCCGGCCGGAGCACGACCGAGCAGAGGATCGACGAACCCTTCGGCGCGAACCACGACCGCCCCATCCGGCCGCGCCCGCGCCGCTGCTCCTCCGCGAAGATCGCGAAGCCGTGCTCCGCGCCCTTCACGGCTTCCGCCCACGCGAGATCGTTGGTGGAGTCCGTCGAGGCCACGCACTGGACGCGCCGCCCGACGGCGCGCGTGGAGAGGCGCGACCGGATCGCCTGCGGGGTGAGGCTCATCGGCGGAGCAGGGCGAGGTCCAGCGAGAAATCGGCCGCCGGGGCGGAATGCGTGAGGGCCCCCACGCTGATCCAGTCGACGCCCGTCTTCGCGACGGCGCGGACCGTCTTCAGGGTGACCCCTCCCGACGCCTCGAGAATGAGGCGGGGCCGCCGCCGGCGCACCTCGCGGACGAGCCGGCGCATCGCCGGCGCGGAAATGTTGTCGAGCATGAGCACGTCGATGTCGAGCTCCGCGAAGGCGAGCGCCTGCGCGCGCGACTGCGCCTCGATCTCGATCCGGAACCGGGGCCCGCGTCGGCGCCGAAGCTCGGTCACCGCGGCCCGCACGTCGCCGATCGATCCGGCGGCGGCAACGTGGTTGTCCTTGATCAGCGCGGCGTCGTCGAGTCCGAGCCGGTGGTTCATCGCTCCGCCGGCCCGCACCGCGGCCTTCTCGAGGTGGCGGAGGCCGGGAGTCGTCTTGCGGGTGTCGAGGATCCGGGCTCCCGTGCCCTCCACCGCTTCGACGAACGCGCGGGTGAGGGTCGCGACGCCCGAGAGCCGCTGGAGGAAATTCAGGGCGACGCGTTCCCCGGCCAGGATGGACCGCGCCTTGCCCCGGACCTCGGCGACGACCCGGCCCGGCCGGACCGCGTCGCCTTCCTTCGCGCGAGGGCGCCAGGCGATCCCGCCGACCTGTCTGAAAACCTCGCGGGCGGAGTCGAGTCCCGCGACGACCGCGTTCTGCCGTGCGACAAGGCGGCCGAGGGCTCGCGTGTTCGCGGGAACGATCGCCTCTGAGGTGACATCTCCGCGCCCGAGGTCCTCGGCAAGCGCCGCGGCGACAATGGACCGGAGCGTCACGCGGCTTTGCCTTCGAGAACGCGCTTCATCGTGGCGCCAATTTCGGCCGGACTGACGACGCACGTGACCCCGGCCTCCCGGAGCGCGCGGTACTTCTCCGCGGCCGTCCCCTTCCCGCCCTGGATGATCGCCCCCGCGTGGCCCATCCGCTTGCCGGGGGGCGCCGTCTGGCCGCCGACGAACGCCACGACCGGCTTCCGGACGTGCTCCCGGATGTAGGCCGCCGCCTCCTCCTCCATCGTGCCGCCGATCTCGCCCGCCATCACGATGGCCCGCGTCCCGGCGTCGGCGTTGAAGAGCTTCAGGCAGTCGATGAAGTCGGTCCCCTGCACCGGGTCGCCGCCGATCCCCACGCACGTCGACTGGCCCAGGCCCAGGTTCGAGAGCTGCCACACGATTTCGTACGTCAGCGTTCCGCTGCGGGAGACGACTCCGACGTCGCCCTTCTTGTGGATGTAGCCGGGCATGATGCCGAGCTTCGTCTCGCCCGGGGTGATGACCCCCGGACAGTTCGGCCCGATCATCCGCGTCGAGGTGCGCTGGAGGAAGGCGCGCAGCCGGCACTCGTCCATGATCGAGATGCCCTCGGTGATGCAGACGACGAGCGGAATCCCCGCGGCGGCCGCCTCCATCACGCTGTCCGCCGCCGCGCCCCCGGGGACGAAGCAGACGCTCGCGTTCGCCCCCGCGTCCCGCACCGCCTCGTCGCACGTATTGAAGACGGGGACCTTGCCTTCCCAGAGCTGGCCGCCCTTGCCGGGAGTGACCCCCGCGACGACCTGCGTGCCGTACTCGAGCATCGCCTTGGCGTGGAATCCCCCCGCGCTTCCCGTGATGCCCTGCACCACGACACGCGTGTCCTCATTGACGAGAATGCTCATTTCTTGACTCGCGACCGTTGACTCGCGACTTCTTTTTTCGACTCTCGACTCACGACTCTCGACTCTTGACTCCGGCCGTCAGGCCGGCCGCCTCGATCACTTTCTTCGCCGCGTCCCCCATGTCGGCCGCGGAAATGACCTTCAGCCCCGACTCTTTCAGGATCTTCCGTCCCGCCTCGACGTTCGTGCCCTCGAGCCGGACGACGATCGGGACGCCCACCTTGACCTCCTTGATGGCGTCCACGATCCCCTGCGCCAGCACGTCGCACTTGAGGATGCCCCCGAAAATGTTGATGAGGACCGCCTTCACGGAAGCGTTGGCGAGGAGGAGCTTGAAGGCCTTCGCGACCTGGTCCTTGGTCGCGCCGCCGCCGACGTCGAGGAAGTTCGCGGGAGCCCCGCCGGCGAGCTTGATGATGTCCATCGTCGACATGGCGAGGCCCGCGCCGTTCACCATGCAGCCGATGTTCCCGTCCATCGAGACGTAGTTGAGGCCGTAGGACGCGGCCTCGTGCTCGATCGGGTCCTCCTCGTGGACGTCGCGCATCGCGGCCAGCTCGGGCTGTTTCTTCAGCTCGATCGCGCGGTCGTCGATCCCCATCTTCCCGTCGAGGGCGACGATCCCGCCCTGCTTCGGGACGACGAGGGGGTTGATCTCCAGGAGGCTGCAGTCGCGCTCGACGAACATGCGGGCGACGGCGTGGGCCATCGCCGTGAAGGCCTTGAACGTCTCGCCCTCGAGCCCGAGCCCGAAACCGAGGGCGCGGGCCTGGAAGGCCTGCAGGCCGTAGCCGACGTCGAAGGGCTGCCTCAGGTTCGCCTTGGGGTCGCGCGCGGCGACCTCCTCGATCTCGACGCCGCCCTGCTTCGAGGCCATCAGGACCGGCATGCCGAGCCGGCGGTCGAGGACGCATCCGAGGTAGAGCTCCCGCGCGATATCGCAGCCCGCCTCGACGAGCACCTTGCGGACGACGCGCCCCTGCGGTCCGGTCTGCGGGGTCACGAGGGGTTTCCCGAGGAGTTTCGCGGCGAAGTCGCGCGCCTCCTCGGCGCTCCGGACGAGCTTCACGCCGCCGCCCTTGCCGCGGCCCCCGGCGTGGATCTGCGCCTTCACGACCGCCACCGGGCTCCCGACGGCGCGGAAGGCTTCGGCCGCCTGGTCGGGGGTCTCGGCGACGCGTCCGGGAAGCGTGGGGATGCCGTACTTACTGAGGACCTGCTTGGTCTGATACTCGTGGAGGTTCATGAGTTCCGGGGTCCCGCGACCCGCCGTCGGCGGGTTTGGTCCGGCGGACCGGCTGGATGCCGCCCCGCATGCTGGGTTCGGTGATCTTCTCCTCCATGATCTTGCCCTGGGAGAATTTCACCATCTTCCGCTTGGGGATGTAGACCTCCTGCGAGGTCGCCTTCGGATTGCGGGCGATCCGCGCCGCCCGGTCCACGACTTCGAAGACGCCGAAGTTCCGGAGCTCGACCCGGGCCCCGCGCAGGAGCGACTCGATGATCATGTCGAGCGTTCCTTGAACCACCCGGCGGGTGGAGGCGATTTCAAGGTGGTGCTTTTCGGCCAGGGTGCGGACGATGTCGTTCTTGGTCAGGGTTTTCGCGGTATCGGTCAATCGCCCACCTCGCTGAACCGGTCCGGCCAGTAAAGCAAGGGGCCGAGGAGGGGTCAAGCAAAAGCCTATGGGCGAGCAGGTTGCGTCAGCACGTCCTCCATGCCATAGAGCCCCGGCTTCGCGCGGGCCACGAAGGCCGCCGCCCGCAGGGCGCCCCGCGCGAAGAGATCGCGCGACCCCGCCCGGTGCGTGACCTCGATCACGTCGTCGTCGGATGCAAATATGACCGTGTGCTCGCCGACGACGCCGCCCGCCCGGATCGCGTGGATCCCGATCTCGAGAGGCGACCGCCCGGCGGAAGTCCCTTTCCGGCCGAACCGGAAATCGCCCGGCCAGGCGCGGCCCGTCGCGGCGGCGAGCCGCTCCGCGAGGCTCACGGCCGTCCCGCTCGGCGCGTCGCGCTTGCGGCGGTGGTGGGTCTCGACGATCTCGATGTCGTACGAGTCGCCGAGGAGCCGGGCCAGCTCGAGCACCGCCCGGAGGAGCGCCGCGACGCCGACGCTCATGTTCGGAGAAAGCAGGACCGGAATCTTCTTCGCCGCGGCGCGGATCGTCCGCCGCTGGCCGTCCGCGAACCCGGTCGTGCAGACCACGGCGGGCGACTTCGTCCTCACGCACTCCTCGAGCCGCGCGAGCGACGCCTCCGGGGTGGAGAAGTCGACGAGGGCGTCGACCTTCCGGTCGAGCCGGGCCGCGAGGGCCACGCCGAGCGGCTCGCGGCCGAGCGCCGAGCCGTAATCCTCACCCAGCGACGGCGACCCCGGCGCTTCGAGGGCGGCCGCGACCGAAAATTTCCGGCTCTCCAGGGCCAGGCGGCCCACCGCGCGGCCCATGCGGCCGAGCGCGCCATTGATCGCGATACGAATCATGGAGGCCAGAGTCTAATGAGGAAATGAGCATGGGTAAAGAGCCGAGCCAGCTTCCTGCTTCCTGCTCCCTGCTCCCTGCTTCCTGCTCCCTGCTTCCTGCTTCCGACCGCCGACAGGAGGCTGGAATCGGCA
>DASXTT010000261.1:0-12257 GCA_036505255.1 Planctomycetota bacterium
CGGGCGGCCCCGTGCCGGAGGGAGAGCCGGGGACGGTGCGCGAGATCTACGACGTCCCGCATCCCGCCCCGTGGGGTTGGAAGGTCTGGTCGTACCTGTGGACGAAATCGATCGCGGCCGGCGCGCTCCTGGCCGCGGCCGTCCTGGGCCTTGTCCGGCCGGAATTCTCGGACCACCCGCTGGTGACGCGCGCCGCTCCGGCGGTCGCGCTCCTGTTCATGGCGGCGACGGCCCTCCTGCTCATTTTCGATCTCAGGCGGCCCGAACGGTTCTGGTACATGCTGGTCCGGCCCAACTGGCTCTCATGGCTTGTCCGGGGTTCCGTCGTCCTCGCCGCATTCGGCGCCGTAGCGGCCTGGTGGCTCGCCGCGCCGGGCCGCGCGGTGTACGCGATATCGATCCCGACCGCGCTCGCCGCGGCGGGCTACACCGCGTTCCTCTTCCGCCAGGCGAAGGGGCGCGAGTTCTGGGGCTCGAAGTGGGTCCTCGTCCATCTCCTCGTGCAGGCCCTCGTGGCGGGGGCCGCGTCGATGGCCATCCTCGCTCCCATGTCCTTCTTCGACGGCGGCGCGCGCGCCCTGCTCTTCTTCGGGCCGCTGCTCGGCGCCTCCCTGTGCGCCCACGCCCTCTTCGCCCGCCTCGAAGCCCGGGCCGGACACGGATCGCCGCACGCCCGGCGGGCCGCGCGCGAAATATCCGACGGGGCGCACCGACGGGATTTTTTGGGAAACGTGCTCGGCGCGGGCCTCCTGGCGCCGCTCGGGCTCCTGGCGGCCCTGCCCGCGGCAATCGATGTCGCCCCATCCCTCAGCCTCGTGGCTTCGCTGCTCGCCCTTTGGGGACTTTACCGGTACGAACGGATGTGGATCCTGGCGGGGCAGAGTGTGCCTTTGAGTTAGCGAATCGCATAACGCATCACGCATCACGCATTACGGAGTGAGGAACGATGGATGGTGAGGCTTCGCCGGAAGAGCTTGCGGTACAGCGAACGCTCGCCGGCAGTTGCCTCATCGATGAGGTTAAGTGTCCCGTGATGCGTGATTCGTAATGCGTAATGCGTGCCCGGAGACCCAATGACTGAGCTCCGATCCTATCCACCGCCGGAGCAGTGGGACGATTTCGTCGAGAACGACCCGGCGGCGTGGCCGCGCAAGAAACCGCGCCACTACTCGCTCGTCCCCACGGTCTGCTTCAACTGCGAGGCCTCGTGCGGACTCCTCGCGTACGTCGACAAGGAGACCGGGCGTATCCGCAAGTTCGAGGGGAATCCGTACAACCCCGGCTCGCGCGGCCGGACCTGCGCCAAGGGGCCCGCGACGATCAACCAGGTCGACGATCCCGAGCGGATCCTCTACCCCCTGAAGCGCGCGGGGAAGCGCGGCGAGGGGAAGTGGGCGCGGACGACGTGGGACGAGGCCCTCGACGATTTCGCCAGGACGATCCGCGCGGCCATCGTCGAGGGACGCCGCAGCGAGGTCATGTACCACGTCGGGCGCCCCGGGGAGGACGGCTACGTCGAGCGCGTCCTGCAGGCGTGGGGCCTCGACGCCCACAACAGTCATACGAACGTCTGCTCCTCCGGTTCCCGCCTGGGCTACGACCTGTGGATGGGATACGACCGGCCGTCGCCCGACTACGCCAACGCGAAATTCATCCTGCTCCTCTCGTCCCACCTCGAGACGGGCCACTATTTCAATCCGCACGCCCAGCGGATCGTCGAGGCGCAGGAGAAGGGGGCGACGCTCGCCGTGGTGGACCCCCGCCTCTCGAACACGGCGTCGCGCGCCGATCTCTGGTTGCCGACCTATCCGGGCACCGAGGCCGCGGTCCTGCTCGCCATGGCGAACGTGATCCTGACGCGCGGCCTCTTCGACCGGGCTTTCGTCGAACGGTGGGTGAACTGGGAGGAATTCCTGGCCGCGGAGCATCCGTCGGAACCGCGGACGTTCGACGCTTTCCTCGCGAAGCTGAAGGAACTCTACGGCTCCTTCACGCCGGAGTCCGCCGCGAAGGAGAGCGGCTGCCCCGCGGACCGGATCGAGCGGACGGCGCTCGGCATCGCGGAGGCGGGCCCGCGCTTCGCGGCCCACGTGTGGCGCAACGCGACCGCCGGAAACCTCGGGGGATGGCAGGTCGCCCGCGCGCTCTTTCTCCTCAACGTCCTCACGGGAAGCGTGGGGACGGAAGGGGGCACGCTCCCGAACGCGTGGAACAAGTTCGTGCCGGTCCCGCCGCTCAAGCCCCCGCCGCAGAAAGTGTGGAGCGAACTTCTGTGGCCGCGCGAGTACCCCTTCGCGCACCACGAGATGTCGATCCTCCTGCCCTATCTCCTCAAGGAAGGCCGGGGGCGCCTCGCGGCGTACTTCACGCGCGCCTACAACCCCGTCTGGACCAACCCCGACGGCTTCTCGTGGATCGAGATGCTGAAGGACGAGTCGAAGGTCGGCCTCCACGCGGCGATGACCCCGGTCTGGAACGAGACCGCGATCTTCGCGGACTACGTCCTGCCGATGGGGCTCGGCCCCGAGCGGCACGACACCATGTCGTTCGAGACCCACTCCGGCGAGTGGCTCGCCTTCCGCCAGCCGGTCCTGCGGGTGGCGAAGGAGCGCGCGGGAGGGAGGGTCGCGCTGACGCGGGACGCGAATCCGGGCGAGGTGTGGGAGGAGGACGAGTTCTGGATCGAGCTCTCGTGGCGGATCGACCCCGACGGGTCGCTCGGGATCCGGAAGTGGTTCGAGTCCCCGTACGAGCCCGGGCAGAAGATGACGATGGAGTCGTACTACCGCTGGCTTTTCGAGAACAGCGTCCCGGGCCTGCCCGAGAAGGCGAAGGCGGCCGGGCTGTCGCCGCTCGAGTACATGCGGAAGTTCAGCGCGGTGGAGATCAGCACGGCCAGATACCGCCTCCACGAGTGGCCGGTCGTGGGGGCGGCGGTCGACCCGGCGACGAAAATCGCCTCGAGGGAGGGCCGGCCGTGCGGGCTCGACCAGCCCGGGGGCGTGGTCGCGGGGTTCCCGACCCCCTCGAGGAAGCTCGAATTCTATTCGTCGACCCTCGCCGCATGGGGGTGGAGGGACCAGGCGATTCCGGGATATCTGAAGAGCCACGTGCGACCGGAGGCGCTCGACCCCGCGAAGGGCGAGTTCACGCTGCTGCCCACCTTCCGGCTCCCGACGCAGATCCACACGCGGTCGGGGAACGCGAAATGGCTGTGGGAGCTGGGGAACACGAACCCGCTCCTCATGCATCCGCGCGACGCGAAGCGCCTCGGGCTGAAGACCGGCGAGCTCGTGCGGGTCGTGACGGAGACCGGCCACTTCGTGCCGCGGCTCGTCGTCACGGAGGGAATCCTGCCGGGGATCGTCGGATGCTCGCACCACTTCGGCCGGTGGCGGCTCCACGAGGGGTCGGGCCCGGACCGGTGGTCGAGCGCGCTCGCGGCGATCGAGGACCTCGGAGAGGGGAAGTACCGGCTGCGCTACGCGCAAGGCGTGCGGCCATTCGACAGCGGCGATCCGGATTCGCGCCGCGTGGCGTGGACCGAGGCGGGCGTGCACCAGAACCTGGCGTTCCCCACCCACCCCGACCCGCTGTCGGGGATGCACTGCTGGCACCAGGCGGTGCGGGTGGAGAAGGCGCGGCCGGAGGATCGCTACGGGGACGTGGCGGCGGACACGGCGAAGTCGTATGCCATTTTTCGGGAGTGGCTAACGCTGACAAAGCCCGCGCCCGGCCCGGGGGGACTCCGGAGGCCGCCGTGGCTCGCCCGCCCCTTCAGGCCCGCGCCGGATGCCTTCCGCGTGTAGGTCACCTGTCCCGTGTCGAGAGTCGGGGACCGCGGTTCGAAGACGGCTGACTCGCGACTATCGACCCTAGACTCCGCGCCGCAAGGCGCGGCATGCCGCCGCGAGGGCGATCAGGCCCGCCAGAACGAGCAGACCCATCGAACTCGCCGTCATGCCCGCCGAGCAGGGCAGGATGGTGTCGATCTCCTCGGGAGTGACGGCTTTCGATCCTCCCCCGGTAGCGGGCGGCGGAGGCGGCGGGGCCAGGGTGGTCACCGAGGGCAGGTTGGAAATCGCGCTGACGTTGCCGGCGATGTCCGT
Organism: Planctomycetota bacterium; assembly: GCA_036505255.1. GTDB lineage: Bacteria > Planctomycetota > MHYJ01 > MHYJ01 > JACPRB01 > DASRJF01. Next base: position 4,110 of record DASXTT010000261.1, read on the forward strand.
CGTCTTGACGGCGAAGTGGTAGGTCGTGTTGTTCGTGAGTCCTGTGAGCGTGATCTGGTGCACGGTCCCCGCGACATCCGGAGCGGGCTCTCCCACAACCGCCGTGGCGGAGGCGAAATTGGCGTCCGTGATCGGCGTGGTCGAGACCCGCAGGTCGAAGGAGGCGGTCACCCCCGAGACGTCGTCGTCCGCGGGGGAGGACCAGCTCACGTCGGCGGTGTCCAGCGTCGGGTTGGCGGCGGCGAGATCGCCGATCGCGTCGGGCGGCGTCACGTCGGGGACGAGGATCTGGATGTCGTCGATGAACCAGCCGTCCAATCCGGCGCCCTCGTAATAACCGTTGGAGTAGGTGTAGAACTGCATGAAGAAGGAGCCCGTGGCGATGAACGTGTCCGGCAGAACAATGGTGTGCTGGTGCCACTGATTCATGGCGCCGCAGTCAAGATCGATGTTTCCATCGCCGTCACCGTCGCCGTTGAACATCTGGTAGACGTAGTCGTAGTTGTTCTGCTCGTACATGTAGATTTCCCTGTAGTCGAACCAGGGATCGCTGTTCAGCTCGTACCGGCACCACCAGCTCAGGACCGGGGTGTCCATCCCCGAGATGTCCATCGTTTGGACCTGAAAGTACCCGTACGGATAGTCCCCATCGATGTCGTTGCCGTTGTTCCAGTTGAGGCTGGCCCCGCTGATCCCGCCGATGGGACTCGAGTCCACCGCGAAGGGGAACGGATAGCCGTCCAGATACCAGCTGGAGACATCCGAAGGATCGTCGAGGTTGTTCGTGTACGCCGCGGCCTGCTGCGCTTGCGCGGGCGTCGAGAGGGTCGAGATCAGGGCGAAGGCGACGAGCACGGCCGAACCGGCAAGAATGGCGGATCGAAACATGTTGGTGTTCCTTACCACGTACGTACTCAAAAGAACCACGCGACGACGCCCTCGCTCCGGCTTGCGGGCTCGGGAGTCCTTACAACACAAAATGATACCGCTTTCAGAGGATCCTCTCTAGGACTGGATTTTTCTCCGTGCCGCGCGGGCCCCCACGGCCAAGCCGAGGATCCCCGCCAGGACCAGCAGACCCGCGGGGTTCGCCGCCAGGCCCGCCGAGCAGTTGTGGTACCGGTCCACCTCGCCGGAGCCCGCTCCGCCCCCCCCGGATGTCGGCGGCGGCGCCACGGTCGACCGCGCCTCGACATTGGAGATGGCGCTGACATTCCCCGCGATGTCCGTCGAGCGGATGGCGAAGTAATAGACCGTGCCGGGCTCCAGCCCCGTGAGGTTCATGGTGTGAACGGTCCCCGGAACGTCGGGCGCCGGCTCACTCGGCACCTGCAGCGCCTGGGCGAAATTCGCCGCGGTGATCGCGGTTTTCGAGTAGCGCAGGTCGAAACTGGCCGCGATCCCGGAGATGTCGTCGTCGAAAGGCGAACTCCAGGTCAGCCGCATCCCTATGAGCGTGGGCAGGCTCGCCGCGAGGTCGTCGATCGCCGCGGGCGGGGTGACGTCCGGCGTGATGAGGCGGAGATCGTCGATGGCCCACCCGAAGTAGTTGTTGCCGATGTTGTCGACCGAATTGAAGAAGAACTCGATCTGCACGGGCGTCCCGACGTACGGCGTCATGTCGATCGTGTGCTGGTGCCACGAACTCATGGCGGGGCAGCTGATCGCCCCGCCCGAGCCCGCGAACTGGCCCTGGTAGAGCTGCGACCCCGAGGTCGCGTTGAAGATGCGGATCCAGCGCTGGTCGTAGCTGGTCCCCGTGGTCTCCGTCTGGTAGTCGCACCAGAAGGTCAGGGTGCCTGAAGGGGCGCTGGTGAGGTCGATGTTCGGGGAGCGCGCCGTCCCTTGGACGGTTCCCAGGTATTGACCGGAAGCGTCGTTGTAATTGAGGGTGGTCCCGCTCGGAGGCGGATTGGCGGGCGCCAGGTTCGGATTGCTGTCCACGGCCCAGAGGGAGTTGAGCGTCCACCCGGTCGAGTCGTCGAAGGGTGTCTGATAGGCGATCGCCTGCTGGGCGTGAGCCGCGCCGGGAAGGGCCACGATCGCGGCGAGGGACAAAATGAGAAACGACGAAACCGCCGCTGAAAGACGCACTCGACACTCCCCAGACAGAGAGTTCGGACGGGAGGCCGCTCCGACCTCCACTAGTAAGAACAGCATTCCGGGGCCTTTGATTCAAGAAAAATCGGCGAGCCGGTCGATATCCCCGCAGGGGAGCGCCGGCTCCCGGGGATGAAATCATGAACCAACCCGCGCTCGACGTCCTGCTGGTCGAGCACGATCCCGCCGAGGCCCGGCGGGTGCGCGAGGCGCTCGGCCCGGCCTCGAGGATCGCCTTCCGCGTCGAATGGGCCGAAGGTCTCGCGGCGGGGATGAAGCGGCTGGGGGAGCATCCGTACCATGCCCTCCTCCTGGACATGGCCCTGCCCGACGCCCGGGGAGTCGACGCCTACCTGCGCGTGCGCCGGGACTTTCCCGACCTGGCCGTGGTCGTCCTCACCGCCCTCGGGGAGGAAAACCTGGGGGCGATGGCCCTGGCCCAGGGGGCCGTCGATGCCTTCGTCAAGGACGGGTCGCTGGCCGAGGGGCTGCCGCGGCGGCTCCGGTACGCCGTCGAGCGCCAGCAGCTCCGGACGGAGCTGAAGGGGATGGACATGCTCGACGAGGCCACGGGCCTTTACAACCGCCGGGGCTTCGTGGCCTTGGCGACCCCGGTCCTCCGGGTGGCGCGCCGGATGCGCACGCCGGTCCTCCTCGTGGTGGCCACGCTCGAGGGCTCGCGCGGATCGGCTTCGGCCGGGCGGGCGGCGGGCGGACTCCTTCGGGAGACCTTCCGCGACTCGGACCTCGCGGCGCGGGTGGGGCCGGACGAATTCGCGGTGCTCGCGGTGAACGCGAACGACGGGGCCACGATCTCGCGCCGGCTCCGGGAAAAGCTGCTCGATCACAACTCGCGGAAGGGCCGGGACGCGGTGGCGCTCCAGATGGACGTCGCGGTCTGGACCCTCGACCCCTCGGCGCGGGCCGACATGGCCCACTGGCTGGCCGCCGCTAAAAAGGGGAAGCCCCCGTCGAAGTGATCCCGCCGACGGGCGAGGATCGCATCACGCCAGACGCATTCCGCATCACGGAATTCTCCTGGGAAGACTTCCCGTAATGCGTGATGTGTTATGCGGGCCGGGTCCTCACTTCCTGAGCGGGGGCGGCGGATAGCGGCAGGCCGTCTCCAGCGTGAGCGCGTTCAGGGCCGTCGCGTAGACCCGGCCCCCCTCGAACCCCCAGCGGTCCTCCTCCGGGCTCCAGGATCCGTTGACGCAGATCCCGGTCTCCTGGTTGCGGAGGAGCGCCGCCTGCAGGGCGCCGTTCCACGCCTTCCAGGCCGCGCCCTCGGGCCCGTCGGACTGGTACAGCGCCAGCGACGCCCAGTGCCAGTAGTAGGAGTCGATCTTGTCGCGCGACCAGGCCGGCGCGTCCGCGCTCAGGAGGCCGAGGCCGGCCACGACCTTCGGATTCTTCGAATCCAGCCTCTTGAGGAGATCCCGCGACAGGACCGAGATGGCGGTCATGGTCTCGTGATGGCCGAACTGGTCGTTCTTGCCGGGGACGAAGACCTTGGGGGAATTTCGCGCGTTGTACCCGGCGCGGCCGCGATCGTCCGTGACCTCGTCCAGCCACTTGATCACCGCGTCACGCAGGTCCGCGGAAGGTGTCCCCAGGTTCGCCAGTTCCGCGGCGTACAGGGCCTCGACGCACCACCCGGTCACAGAGGTGTCGTTGTCGCCGCCGCCCGTCGAGTACCGCCACACGCGTTCCGGATTGCGGGCGCTGACGAGGAACTGGAGCGCCCGGCCCGCGGCGTCCTTGTACGGCGCCTGGCCCGTCATGCCGAAGGCCTCGACGAGCGCCAGCGTTCCCATGGCGTGGGAGTACATGTATTTCGCCCCGCGCCCGCCGACCCCGCCCAGGCGATCCTGGCGGGAGACGAGCCAGGCGAGCCCCTTGCGCGCGGCCTCGCCGAAGCGGCGGACGGTATCGGCCGCGGCCCCCTCCGGGCCCTCCGGCGCGGCGGGGGGAACGAAGCCGGCGCCCAGGAACGCGAGGACCGCGAGGCTCGTGACCCCGCGGTCGTGGTCGGGATCGCCGATGCCGGTGCACCGGCGGCCCCCGCACCGCTCGACGAACGCCTCGGCTCCCCAGGATCCGTCGGGGCTCTGGTGGCGCGCCAGCCACGCCAGGGCCGACAGGATCGAGGTCTCGATCTCCTTGTCGCCCCCCGCCCGGGTCAGCAGGCGGGCCCGGTCGCGGATCCGGCCGGCGAAATCCTCGTCCGCCGCCGACGGGACCTCGGACGAGTTTTCGATCTCCCGGATCAGCTTTTCCGCGCGTCTCCGGAGATTCTGGTTCTCCGTCCTGACCGCTTCCTTCAGCAGGGGGAGGGCGGCCCGGCCCGCCTTGCGGATCTCGGACTCGGCGCCCTCCTTCACCTGGTCGTCCTCGCTGCCGAGCTTTTCGATCACGGCCTCGAGCCCCCGGCCCTTGGCCGACGCTTCGATGCGGGCGATGATCTTCTCCGCCCAGTATTTCGCGTCGGGGTTCGTCCCCTGGGCGGCCTTGCGAAGCGCCGGCAGCGCCGGTCGGCCCATCTGCTCGAGCGCCTTGGCCGCGCGCCCCTGCTCCTCGAAATCGGAGGAGGAGAGCGACCGGACGAGCCTTTCGACTTCCGCCTCCTGTCGCGTGAATCCGGCGGCGAGGATCGGGAATGCGGCGGTCACGGCGAGGAGGAGGTAACGCACGACGCGCCTCCGTTCAAAGGGAAGGGGCAGGCATTATACGGAGGCGCAATGACGAATGAGAAGCTTCAAGCTACAAGCTCCAAGCTTCAAGCTGGGACTAGCTCAGCAGCTCCTTGATGGGAGTCCCGCTGTCCACGAACTTGAGCGGCCGGCCGAGCGGGGAGATCACCTGCTTCTTGTAGTCGACGCCCATCGCCGTGTAGATCGTCGAGAGCAGGTCGCCCACCATGACGGGCCGGTCCTTGATGTCCACGCCGTCGCGGTCGCTCGATCCGACGACGCGCCCGTTCTGGAGCCCGCCGCCCGCGATAAGGGCCGAGAAGACGCGCGGGTAGTGGTCACGTCCGTTGTTCGCGTTGATCTTGGGCGTCCGTCCGAATTCACCCATGCAGACGACGAGGGTGGAGTCGAGCATCCGACGCTCGTGGAGGTCGCGCAGCAGGGTTCCGAGGCCGGGGTCGAGGCTCGAGCAGAGCTGGGGGACGCGGGTGAAGTTCTCCTGGTGGGTGTCCCATCCGTCGAGGGTGACCTCGACGAACTTGACGCCGACTTCCACGAGGCGCCGCGCCAGGAGGCATCCGGCCCCGAACCGGTTCTGGCCGTACGCCTTCCGGAGGTCCTCCCGCTCCTCGCCGATGTTGAAGGCCTTGAGGAGGGGCGTGTGCATGAGCTTGTCCGCCTTTTCGTAGGCGGCCTTGTGGCGCTCGGTCTCCTCGCACGCGCGGTCGCGGGCGAAGTCGCGCTCCTGCTCCTGGAGGAGTTTCATGCGGTCGCGGAAGCGGCGGTCGTCGTTGCCGGCGGGCGCGAGATTCTTGATCTGGACGGCGCCTCCCTTGTCGGGCTGGGGATTGTCGACCACGAAGGGGGCGAAGTCCGGGGGGAGGAAGCCCGCGCCTTCGGTGGGGCGGCCGATGGAGATGAAGTTCGGGAGTTCGAGCTCCCTGTTCCCGACTTCCATCGCGGTGATGGCACCCATCGAGGGATGGACGACGGTGCCGGTCGGCGCGTAGCCCGTGTGCAGAAGATAGCGGCCGCGCTCGTGGCTCCCCTCGCGGCTTGTCAGCGAGCGGATGAGGGAGGCGTTCTTCATCTGGCCGGCGATCGTGGGGAGATACTGGGAAAGCTGGACGCCGTCGACGGTAGAGGCGATCGCCTTGGTGGCGCCGCCCGTCTCGCGCCCCTCCTTGGGGTCGAAGGTGTCGATGTGCGAAGGGCCGCCGGCGAGCCAGACGACGATGCACGCCTTGGCCGCGGACCGCGTGGCCCCTTCCTGCGGGAGCAGCCAGTTCAGGGCGGGCGCCCCGAAGACCTCCGCCTGTCGTGCGGCGGCGAATCCGAGGAAGCCGCCTCCCGCGGCGCCGAGGAATCCCCGGCGGCTGAGGTGCTTGTGGGCGCAGTCGCGGCAGGCGTGGCTCATGGCTTCCCTTTCACACGGTTCGACGATTCAACCCGACCCGCGGCTCAAGGTTGCGGATGATTTCAAAGGGGACGCATCTCGCATGACGCATCACGCATTACGGGGTGTTTCAACAAGTGTGTTTGACGAATCCGTGATGCGTAATGCGTCATGCGTGATGCGTTCCAACTCAGTGAGAGAATAAGAACTCGCTTGAGTTGAGCAGCGTCCAGAACACGTCCTCGTACGCGACGCGCTCCCCGTGGAGCGTCGCGATGTGCGCGGAGAAGCGCTGCCGCTCGCGGCCCGTCGGGGGCCGCGCGAGCGCGGAGAGGAAGATCAGCTCGAGCCGCCGCGCGGGGTCCGATTCCGTCCGGAAGATCAGGTCGAGCCGGTGGTCCCGGTCGACGAGGCCGCGCTGGACCATCTCGCCGTTCAGCATCATCAGCGCCTGCGGGACGGTCCCCTGGAAGTCCACGACGTCGGTGTTCTCGTCGTCCCCGAAGGTGAACCGGAACTGGCGGAGGATGTCCCGGCGGATCGACTCGAGCGTCCTCCCGGGCGCGTTTTTCGCCTGGGCCCGGAGCCGGCCCTCGGAGCCCGTCGCCTCGATGATCGAATCGAAGAGTTCGTCGGGCGACATCGCCCGGGTCAGGGCGTGCCCGAAATACTTTTCCTCCGGGGGCTGGACCGCCCGGGGTCGGCGGCTCGAGAGCTGGTACGTGCGGGAGCGGCAGATCGATCGGATCAGCCACTTCGCGTCGAAGCCCTGCGCGGCGAACTCGCGCGCCAGGCCGTCGAGCAGCTCGGGGTGGCTCGGGCGGTTCCGGTCGTTCATCTCCTCGACGGGATGGACCAGGCCGCGTCCGAAGAAGTGGGCCCACATCCGGTTGACGAGGGCGCGGGAGAACGCGAGGTTGCCGGGGCGGCTCGCGAGTCGGGCGAACGCCGCGCGACGGGGCTCGTCCGGAGCCGGCTCGGCCCCGTCGAGGAAACGGGGCGCGACCTTCCGCCGCGCCTTGCCCTCGCCGAGGAAGGACTCGCCCTGGGGGGCGTCGAAGACCTCGACTTCGCGGTCCTTCGGATCGGCGGGTTTCACCTTTCGGATTCGGAGGCGCGCGAAGAAGGCGGCGACCCCCTGGAAATCCTCCTGCGTCCAGCGGTCGAAGGGATGGTCGTGGCATTGCGCGCACTGGATCTGCGCGCCCAGGAAGACCCGGGCGATCCGCACGGAGAGTTCCGCGGTTCCCCCCTGCCGGGCGAACTTCCACGGGAAGACGGCCGGCCCCTGCTTCTGGGGGATCCCGGAGGCCGACACGAGCCGGCGGAACATCTCGTCGAGCGGCAGGTTTTTCGCGAAGACCTCCGCGCGCAGCCACTCGAGGAGCGTGTCGCCCGACTCGTTCTTCACGCCGTAGTCGTAGCCGATGAGGAGCGCCTCCCAGATGCCCGCCCAGTTGCGGGCGTAGCGCTCCTGGGCGAGGACCTCCTCCACGAGCCGCTCGCGCTTGTCGGGGCGGCGATCCTCCAGGAAGCGGCGCGCGAGATCGAGCGGCGGGATCACGCCGAGGATGTCGAGGTGGACGCGGCGGAGGAATTCCGGGTCTTCCGCGGCGGCGGCCGGCCGGATCCCCTGGCGTACCCACTCCCCGGAGATGAGCGCGTCGATCAGGTCCGCGCCGGGCGTAGGCGCGGATCGCTCCTGCGGGAGTCCGGCAAGCAGGAGCGCGAAGAGCGCGAGAACGGCGCGCATGGGCCGCATTTCTCCGGGTATTGGGTCCATTGGGTCCTCAGTCCTTTCTTCCGGCCCGCCGCTTGCAGCTTCTGAAACTGGGAACTGGAGACTGGTGGCGGGAAGCGGCCCACCAACTTTCTCCGCCGGGCCTTGGTTTCCCGCCCGCCAATAGGTTATAACTTATGATTGAGGCGGGGCCCGTTCAGGGGATTCTAGCACGGGCG
>DASXTT010000262.1:0-3613 GCA_036505255.1 Planctomycetota bacterium
GCAAGGCGCTGGCCGCCCGCATGGCGAAGGAGCAGAACGACTCCTGGGTCCGCGACTTCTGGGCATACCGGACGGACTTCCAGTTCACCGACGCCGCGAAGCCGCTCCTGGACGTGTACGCGAAGCTGCGCGACCAGCATGACCGGCCGGCCGAGGAGCTCTTCTTCAAGGCGCGCGGGGATTTCGAGAAGAACCGCGACGCGGACGCGTACAAGAGCTACGAGGAGATCGTGAAGAAGTACTACGGCTCGCGGTGGTATTTCTACGCCAAGCGCGGACTCGAAAAGCGGAAGAAGTAGAGGTGAGCGCGTGACCCTGAGAATCCTGATCCTGCTCCTGGTAGGGCTCCAAGACCCTGCGCCCAAAGAGTCCGGGAAGGAGATCGAGGCCCTCATCGACAGGCTCGTCGAGACGGCCGAGGAGGACTACGGCTACGGGGCCTCCTGGACCGGGAGCAAGTTCTCCGCCGTCGAGGAGACGGGCCAACCCGGCATGGCACTCTTGGACGGAAAGGAGCCCAAGGGGTCCCCCGCTCTGCGCGACTTGGTAAGGAAGGGAGCCACCGCTCTTCCGCTGCTGATGGCGCACTTGGACGACGCGCGGAAGACGAAGGTCACGGTGAAGCACGCCGCCATGTTGGGAGGAATGTTTTTCGACGACGAGTACGACTACAACTCGAGGACGGCCCAGGCCGCCCCGGAGGGCGTAAATCGGAATGAATTCGGCTCCGACCGGAAGCATCCGAGCGAGCACACGCTGACCGTGGGGGACCTCTGCTTTGTCGCGCTCGGCCAGATCGTCAACCGGCAGTTCAACGCGATCCGCTACCAGCCGACCCTCATCATCAAGGTGAATTCGCCGACCTACTCGAAGGCGCTCCTGGCCGCCGTGAGGAAGGAGTGGTTGGACCTGACGCCTGAGAAGCATCGCGAGTCGCTCGTCTCCGACGTGAGAACACCGGACTCCCCGTATCGCCGGGAGGGCGCTATCCAGCGTCTGACCTATTACTATCCCGAAGCCGCCGAAAAGCTCGTTCTGGATCAGCTCGCGAAGCCGGCTTACTGCGTCTTCCGCGTCGATGATTTTGTGCGGGAAAAGCTCTACGCCACCGACGATCCGAAGGAGTGGAAGCGGCTCTTCGAGGAGTGGGTGAAGAAGGAGGGAGCCGCCTTCAAGGAAGGACTGCTTCTACACCTGCTTGAAGACGTGGAGGCATGCGCCGAATGGAAGGCCGAACCCGGCAAGGTGCGGGCCGCTCTCTTTCCCGGCGTCGATCCCGCCAAGCCTTTTTATCCCGAAGCCGTCACGCAGAGCGATCAGGCGCGGTTCATTGATGCCTTGGGGCGGTTCCATTCCTCGGCGGGGGATGCCGCGGTGCTCGAGTTGTTCAAGGGATTGGGCCAGGGGCGTTTCGTGGAGCACGGCGACGAATACTTCGCCCTCGCGTGCATGGGGTACCTGATCGGGCGGGGCCAGGACGGTTTGTTCAAAGAGTACTGCGCCAGGCGCATCCCAAAGTCCGAACATCACGCCAAGGAGCTCCAGGAGATGCTCGACCGCCTGAACGGGGGGAAGTAGGGAGCTTCCGGCCGCTGACTGCTGACCGCTGATCGCTGTCGGCTGACCGCCTCCCCCTGATGTCTGAAGTCCGAAGTCTGACAACTTTCCCAAATCAACTTGACTGGTGAACGATCGTTCACTATACTTGTCCTGAGCGAGGGGCGCGGGAGCGCCCCGAGTCGAAGGACTTCACATACATGGACCCCCTCACTCTCCGGCAGCGCCGGTGCCTTGAGGCGGTGCTCGCGCACCGCCGGAGGACCGGCCTGCCCCCCACTTATCGCGAGCTCGGGCGCGCCCTCGGCATCGCCTCCACGCAGGGAGTGCGGCGCCATCTCGAGGCGCTCGAGCGGAAGGGATACGTCCGGATGCGGGCCACGGCGCGCGGCCTGGAGCTCTCCGAGGAGATCGAGGGCGCCGCGGGGATCCCGATCCTCGGCCGCATCGCGGCGGGCCGCCCCGTCGAGGCCCTCGAGAATTTCGAGGGGGCCGTCGACATGGGGGCGCTGTACGGGACGTATCCCGAGGTCTTCGCGGTGCGCGTCGTCGGCGACAGCATGACGGGCGCGGGGATCCGCGACGGCGATCTCGCCGTCGTCCGGGCCGCGCCGAAGGTCGAGAACGGGGCCGTCGCCGCCGTCGCGATCGACGGCGAGGCGACCGTCAAGCGCTTCTACGCGGAGCGCGGCGCCGTGACGCTCGTCGCCGCCAACCCGAGGTACGCCCCGCGCATCATCCGCGAGAACGAGGGGCGCGAGGTCCGCGTCCTGGGCCGGGTCGTGGGCCTGGTGCGCCGGATGGGAACCTGATGTCCCCCCAGAATCGAGAATCCAGAATCGAGAATCGTCCCCATGGGCGTGGTCCGGGTCGACGAACCGCTGGCATGGGTGACCGCCCGGTTCGAGAAGGGCGCGATCTCCCCGATCGCCTTCCGCTGGAAGGCACGGGAGTTCCGCGTGGCCTCCGTGAACGCCCGGTGGGTCGACCGGTCCGTCCGGCCGATCCGGCATGGTTTCTCGGTCAGTGCGGCTTCGGGTGAGGTGATTGAGCTCGAGTACAGGGAAGGCGACCCCGTGTGGTACGTGACAGCCGTGTCGAGTCCGTGAAGGGGTACTTGCCCTGAGCGAGACCTGCAACGGACGTTGCGGGGCGAGTCGAAGGGCGTGACGGCGATCAGCAGCTGAAGCGATGACCGATGACGGCTGTCAGCTGAACGCTTCTGACGCTGACGGCTGATCGCTGTCGGCTGAGAGCTGCATATAGAGAGGGATGCATGGGGAAGACAGAAAGGATGCGTGATCCATGCGGACCTCGGTCCTCCACCTCGACATCGACGCCTTCTTCGCGTCGGTCGAGCAGCTGAAGAACCCCCGCCTGCGCGGGCGGCCGGTCGTCGTCGGCACCGGCGTCATCGCGTCGTGCTCGTACGAGGCGCGGCGGTACGGCCTGCGGGCGAGCATGCCCCTCCGCCAGGCGCAGCGCCTCTGCCCCCACGCCGTCTTCCTCGAGGGGAACCAGCACACGTACGCCTGCTTCGCCGAGGCGGTCTGGGAGATCTGCCGCCGCTGGCTCCCCGCGATGGAGGTCTACCTCGACGACGCCTACGGCGACCTCGCCGGCACGGAGGCGCTCCTGGGCCACCCCCTCGGGGTGGGGCGCGAGCTGAAGCGCGAGATCCTCGAGAAGACCGGCCTCCGGACCACGGTCGGCGTCGGCGCCAACCGGATGGTCGCGCGCCTGGCGGGCAAGTCGGTCAAGCCCGACGGCCTCGCCTTCGTCCCGTGGGGCGGGGAGGACGCCTTCCTCGCCGACCGGCCCGTCGGCGACCTCCCCGGCGTCGGCCCCGCGACCGGCGCGATGCTGCGCGAGATGAACCTGATGAAGATCCGCGACCTGCGGGCCCTGTCGCCCCAGGTCCTCGAGGCCATGCTCGGGAAGAACGGCCTCGCGCTCTACGAGCGGTGCCGCGGCCGCGACACGCGCCCCGTCCACGAGCGCGAGATCCCCCAGACGATCTCCCGCGAGACGAGCTTCGACCGGCCCACCTGCGACC
>DASXTT010000263.1:0-2575 GCA_036505255.1 Planctomycetota bacterium
TCACCCTCGATCGCGTCGGCAAGACGCCCGCGAGATTCCTGGTCGACAAGCTCGTCTGGATGAACGGCCAGTACATCCGCAAGACCCCGATCGACCGGCTCGTCGAGCTCTGCCGGCCTTACCTCGCGGAGGCGTACGACCTTTCACGCGTTCCCCCGGAGAAACTGCGGAAGGCCGTCGCGCAGCAGCAGGAGCGGCTCAAGCGGCTCGATGAGATTGTCCCGCTGACGCGGTTCTTCTTCTCGCCCGTGACCTACGATCCCGCCGCGGTCGAAAAATGGCTGAAGACCGGCGGCTTCGACGTCGTCCGCGAGCTGCGGAATGAGCTTGCGGCCGCGCCCGATTTCGGCAAGGAGCGGATCGAGACGCTCCTCAAGTCCTTCGCGGAGCGGCGCGGGCTCAAGCTCGGAGGCGTCGCCCAGCCGCTCCGGGTCGCCGTGACGGGCACCCCGGTCAGCCCGCCGATCCACGACGTCCTGGAACTCCTCGGCCGGGAGGCGGTCCTGGAGCGGATCGACCGCGCCCTCGTCCTCGCGGTGCCGTCGTGAACCCCGTGCTCGTGGTCGGATCGGTCGCGCTCGACACGGTGGAGACCCCGACGGCGCGGCGCCAGGAAATCCTGGGCGGCTCCGCGACCTTCTTCGCCCTCGCGGCGTACCGATTCGCCCCGGTCCGGCTCGTCGGCGTCGTGGGCCACGATTTTCCGGCGGAGCATCGCAAGCTCTTCGAGGATCGCGCCATCGACCTCGAGGGGCTCCAGACCGCGCCGCGCCGGACGTTCCGCTGGCACGGCCGGTACGACGCCACGCTTTCCTCGCGCGAAACGGTCTCGGTCGATCTGGAGATCCTCGACCTCTTCCGGCCCGTCCTTCCGGAGGTCTACCGCGATTCGAAATACGTCCTCCTCGGCAACACGAGCCCGCGCACGCAGGCCGCGGTCCTCGCCCAGCTCCGCGAGCCGAAGTTCGTACTCCTCGACTCGATGAACATCTGGATCCAGAAGGAGCGCGACGCGCTCATGGAGCTCCTGCCGAAGGTCCACACGCTCTGCCTGGACGCGGCGGAGGCGCGGATGCTCGCGGGGTCGACGACGATCGCGGGGGCCGCGCGGACGCTGCTCGCGGCGGGCCTGCGGGGCCTGATCGTGAAACGCGCGGAGCACGGCGCCTCGCTCCACACGAAGGCCTGTTCTTTCGCGGTGCCCGCCTACCCCACCGAGCGGGTGGTCGATCCGACGGGCGCCGGCGACGCGTTCGCGGGCGGCGTGCTCGGTTACCTCGCGAAGGCGGGGCTCGACGACGAGCGCCTGAAGAAGGCCCTCATTTACGGCTCCGTGATGGGATCTCTCGCCGTCGAATCCTTCGGGCCGGACCGGCTCCTGGAGGCGACCGACGCCGAGATCTCCGCCCGCTATCTCGACCTGGTGAAAATGATTTCGTTGTGAGGGGCCGTGGCCGAGCCTTCTTCCCGGGACAAGCCGACGCGTCGTTCCGAGGTCCGGGTCCCGCTCCCCCCGGCCGCCCTTTCCCCGCTCGCCCCGGAGGTCACGCGCGCGGCCGCCGCCCCTTTCACGGCGAAGGCCTGGATCGTTTCCGCCGTCTTCCTGCTTCCGCCGCTGCTCCTGACCGGACTTCTGGAAGAGGGGGTGCGCGGAGTCGAGGCGGAGGGACGGCGGCGGGTCCTCGGATTCGGGATCGCCTGGCTCCACCTGGCGGCGGCGGCGGGCGCCGTGGCCGTCCACGTCCGCCGGGCGCGGGACAGGGTCGAGAACGTTGATCCGTCGGTGGGCGCGCTCGTCCGGTGGTGGGGGTCGACCCTGGGGATCACGGCGGGACTTCCCGCCGCCTTCGGCATCACGTGGGTGGCTTTCCGGGGCGTGCTCGAGTGGCTCGCGGACAACGCGTCGCGCTCCCCCGGCTTCGCCGAAACTTTCGCCCTCCTGCGCGTGGTGCCGCTCGCGCTGGCGGGGCTCATGGCCGCGGGCCTGGCCGCTCTTGCCGTCGGCGTGACGTGGATGACCGCCATCCGCGCGGTGGAGGGCTGCGCCACGGGTCCGGCCGCCTCGATCCTGCGCGCGCTGTGGCGGAAGTCCCGGCCGCGCCTCCTCCTCCACGCGTCCGTCGCGGGAATCTCCGCGGGGGCGGCCTATTTCGCGATGGAGTACGTGGTCGCGGCCGTGTACGGGTGGGCGGGCCTCCCTCCGGCCCCGGGCGAGTGGTCTTCCCTTCTCTACGACCACGCCCTGCGGACGGCGCTCGTGTGGACCCCGCCGCTCGCCATCCTCGGCTCGGCCGGCGTTGGCTCCCACCTCCTCCTCCGGAGCCTGAACGGGCCGCCCACGGCCTGAGCGCCGATTCTGGATTCTGGATTTTGGATCGGCAATCCACGATCCACAATCAAGAATCCAAAATCTGGGCAATAAAAAACGGCGCCCGAAGGCGCCGTGAATTTTTAGCCTGGCAACGACCTACTTTCCCGACGATGTAATTCCCGTCAGTATCATCGGCCCCAGGGGCTTAACGACCGTGGTCGGAATGGGAACGGGTGTTTCACCCTGGGCATCGGGTCACCAGGC
>DASXTT010000264.1:0-6741 GCA_036505255.1 Planctomycetota bacterium
TCCCGCTCGGCAAGTCGGGCCGCGTCCGGAACCTGCAGGCGTACAAGTCCGAGGTGACGGAGATCCGCGCGGGACACAGCTCGGCGATGGCCGTGAGCGACGTCGACCACCAGGAGGTCTCGCGCGGGATGGTCGCCGCCACGCCCGGCTACTTCAAGGCGTCCGTCTTCGTCGAGGCGCGATTCAAGTACGTGCCCGACATCCCCCGCCCGCTCCGCAATCTCTCGCCCGTGAAGCTCCACGTCGGAACGCGCGAGGCGGACGGCCGCATCGTCCTCCTCGACAAGAAGGTCCTCGAGCCCGGCGACGAATGCTACGTCCAGTTCCGCCTCGACGAGCCCGTGGTGGTCGCCGCGGGCGACCCCTATATCGTCCGGCTCCAGACCCCGACCTACACCATCGGCGGCGGCCGCATCCTGGACGCGTCCGACCAGAAGCTCCGGCCCTTCAAAGACGAGAACCTCATGCGCCTCGTCGAAAAGGAGGCGTCGATCTCGAACCGATACTCGGCCCTCGAGTTCGCGCTGAAGGAGATGGGCCGCCGGCCGGTGGACATGAAGGAGTTCTCGGTCGCGGCCAAGGCGCCCGCGGACCAGGTCGAGGCGGCCGTGAAACAGTTCGAGGCGTCCGGGAAGCTCGTCCGCTTCGACGCCGGGCGGTTCATGCACGCCGACGCGGTCGAGGCGACGATGCAGTTCCTCAAGGCCCACGTCGAGACGTTCCACCAGCGGAATCCGCTGCGGGCGGGGATCGACCTGCTCGTCCTGCGGACGGACTCGAAACTCGAGGAGGCGCTCTTCCGGCGCTCGCTGGACGAGCTGGTCCGTCGCGGGGTCTTCGTCGTCGAGAACGGCAAGGCGCGGCTGGCCGGGTTCTCGATGAAATTGTCGCGCGAGGACGGGGAGGCCGCCGCCGAGGTGGAGCGCGTCGTGAAGGCCGGGAGGTTCGCCACGCCGCGCATCGACGAGCTGTACGGCCAGTTCAAGAAGTACAACCGGGAGCGGATCGACCGGGTGCTCGGCATGCTCGTGGACCAGGGGATGGTCGTCCGTCTCAAGGACGACGTGCTTCTCCACCGGGACACCGTCGAGGAGGCGAAGAAGATCATCGCGGAGGCCATCCGCGCGCGCGGCGCCATCGAGGCGGCCCAGGTGCGCGACCTCACGGGCACGTCGCGGAAATACGTGATCCCGCTCCTCGAGCACCTGGACGACGTCGGGTTCACCCAGCGCGTCGAGAACCGCAGGATCCTCAAGGCCAAGTAGGTGGACCGCCCAGCCCCTTTCGGCGACCCGGATGTCGCCCTCATGCTCCGCTTCCAGGAGGGGGATGAGGGCGCGTTCGACGAGCTCGTCCTCAAGCACCAGAAAACGGTGCTCAACATCGCGTGGCGGTATGTGGGCGACCGGGCCCTCGCGGAGGACCTCGCCCAGGAGATCTTCATCAAGGTCCACCGCGCCCGCCGCTCGTACAAGCCCGCCGCGAGGTTTTCGACGTGGCTCTACCGCATCGCCGTGAACCGGTGCCTGAACGAGCTGCGCTCCCGGCCGAAGACGGCGCCGATGCCGATCGGGGACGGGGTCGAGGAGCGCACGGCGGTCCGGCCCGACGACGACCTGCGGCGCGCGGAGGTGCGCGACGCGGTGCGGCGGGCGGTGGACGCGCTTCCCCCGAACCAGCGGATGGCGGTGATCCTCTCGCGATTTCACGAAATGCCGTACGAGGAGATCGCGGAGACGATGGAGGTCACGCTCGAGGCGGTGAAATCACTCCTTTTTCGCGCCCGCGAAAACCTGAAGGAGGCGCTCGAGAAATTGATCCGGCAGGACCCCTGATCCGCTACAGTGGCATGGCCATGCGACGCTTCTGGGCGGTTTTCGCGCTCCTCGCAGGGTGCGCGCCGCCCGAAACGACCCCGCCCTCGCCCGAGGACCGCGTCCGGCTCCAGGAGACCCTGCGGTCCGCCTTGGAATCCCCGTACGTCCTGGCGCGGTTCTATGCCGAATACGAGGTCGACAACCAGGTGAAGGTGAGCTGCCGCGGAACGACCCGCGGTTTTCGCAGCGGCGTCGTATTGGTTGAGGAGGAATCGCCGACCGGCGCCCCCTTGCGCGTCCTGAGGGTGGGCGACCGGGCCTGGGTTTTCAAGGACGGCTGGCAAGATGCGATTGGCACCGGCCTGGAGGGGCTTGGAACCGGATTTCAGAATCCGTACGAGGTGCTTTCGATCCTGGATTCGGCCGCCGCGCCATTCGTCATCTCGAGCCGGGGCTGGATGATGTGCCCGGACATGAAAGACATGGGTTTTCTCCTGCCATTATTGAGCCGGTCCGCCGCCGCTCCACCGGCGGGGTCGCGGATCGAGGGCGCCCTGAAAAGCGGATTCAAGGGAGGACCCCTGCCCACTCGATTCTCCGTCTCGAACGGGGGCTCCGCCATATGGATCGCCAAGCTGGACATCGTGACGTGGGGAGCCGCGCCGCCGATGCAGTTCGACGAAGTGCCCGCGCCCTTCACGCCGGAGATGAGGGCCGCGGTACGCAAGGCGACGGAGGGACGGTGATGAAACGGATCGCCTGGTATCTGTCGCCCCTCACGCTCCTGGCCTGTATCGCCGCCCAGGATGGCGGGAACCCCGCGGAAAAACGGGTCCGGGCGGCCATCGAGAAGACCCGGAACCAGAAAAGCTACAACGTGGAGTTCGAGGTGGTCATCCGGGTACCCGACAGCGACCCCATGAAACTCAAGGGTCAGACCGTGTGGGTCAATCCCGGCGTGCTCTTCACCCAGTACACCGCCTCCGGGGGCGATGAGATCCGGATCGTGCGCGTCGGGGAGAAGGTGTGGATGTATCACGTGCTCGCCGAGGACTGGGTGAAGGCGGAGGATGCGGGGCGACCCGGAGCGGGCCGCGGCGTCCAGAATCCCGACGAAATCCTGTCGGCCATCGTAAAGGCGGCCGACCAGGCCAAGGCCGTCGCCGGCGACGCCATCGAAATGAAACTCGACGGCGCCATCATCCAGAAGGTGATGCGGGAGCAGGCCATGGCGGGGGGCATCGACTGGGCGCAATCGAACGGAACCGTCCGGATGTCGATCGGACCGGACGACTTGATGTACGCGGTCAAGGTCGACGCGCAGGTCGCCAGCACCGACCGCGCTTTGAATGGGCGCAAGATCGGTTATGCCGCCGACGTGCGTCTCAAGTCCTACAACCGGGAATTCGCCGTCGAATTCAGCACGATGGACCTGAAGACGAAGAAAACAACTCGCCTCCCCATGCCGCCCTTCATCTTGGACGAGATCGAGAAGGTCAAAGGAGTTCCGGACGAGCTTCGCGCCGAGGTCAAGAAGCTCCGGCCGAAGTAGGGGGGCGAGGCGGCTTCCCGTTCCCCGTTCCCCGTTCCCCGTGCCCCGTTCCAGAAGCCTCGAGCTTCGAGCCGGACGGAAGCGGGAGAAAAAACAGCGAAGCCGCATCCAAGCCGGCCCGATACCCAGGGCCGGGGGGTCGTACCCCCGGCCCCGCGGGAATGTCCGCCGTGGACCCCCAAATTCCGCCCAGCGGCTTTCACCGCAGGGCGACGTTCACTTTCTCGTGACTTTCCGTTCTCGCCATTCCCTCTCGAGGCGTTCCGCGCCGCCGAACGGATCGAGCGATCCGGACCGGACCCACTCCCCGACGGCGCGCGGATGACGGGTGTCGAGGAACCGCACGAAGGATGCGGCTGCGGCGATCCGAGCGGCTCCTTCTTCCCCCCGGAACGCGGCGGGGTCGAGGCGCGCCATCTCATCGAGCGTGGGCACGCGAGCTTCACCCCCCGGGTCGCGATCCCGCGCCCGAGGCACGACGCGCCCTTTCTCGATCTCGTAGTCTCCGAGCCACTCCGCCACGCCTTCCAGGATCCATGGGGGGTCGGCGCGACCGAGGACGCGGTCCATGTACTCCAGGGCCACTCCGCGCATCAGGTCGCCGGAGAGTTCGGACAGGCTTCTTCCGGGACCGAAGCGGAGCGCCAGCTCGGCGTCGTGCGGGTCGTAGAACCATCGCGACGCCTCATGGCCCTGGCATGAGGTCCACCGGCGGAACTCATCCTCTTCCGCGAATACCCGGATGGAGAATCGAAGATCGGTCAGGTCGCCCTTCAGACGCTCGTGAACGGCGTCGAGAAACTTCTCCGCGAACGCCGCGACCGTGCGGAGATCGTCCTTCGGGACGTTTCCCCGGACCGCGAACCGGGCGCTCATGAGAAGTTTCCACCCGCATTCGTCGATGTCGCGCACCTCCCAGCCTCGCGCGGCCTTTCGAATACCCGCCGCATCGAGAGGAGGTGAGGGGCCGCGGGACGGGCCCTCGTCGTCCGGTGCCGGCTTCGGCGGCGGAGGCGGACCTTCGCTCGGCCGAAATCGAACCAGCTCCAAGGGCAAACCGTCAACCGCGGCCCCTGGGGAAGTGGGGCTGTTGGATGCGGAAGAGAGAAGGGTGACTCCCGCGGCCTGAAGTTCCGACGCGGGTATCGGGGCCGGGTCGGGCCCCGCCGCCATAAGCCACGGGATCACCGGCAGGAAGGGCACGCCGACGAGCACCAGGAAGGTGGCGAAAGGTCTTGCCTTCATCCACAGGAACCGAAGCCGCCATTTCATGGAGCGAGCAAACGCACGCCCCGTGCCAATCCTGGCCCTCGCAATCCTTTGCGGTTGAGTCGGATCCGGAATCCCCGAATCCGCGCTTCCATCGCGTTTCCGGACGAACCGATCGCGTGGTCCCTGGAAACGGATGCAGGAGGGAGGACGCGGTCTATAATGGCCGCACCCAATGAACGCGAAATACCTGATTTTCTCCTTCCTTTCGGGGGGGTGCTGGGGCGGCGTCGCCTACGTGATGGGGCCGTCTCAATCAAGACCGGGGATCCTGGCGGGCGTGGTGGCCACGCCGGTGATCGGGTTGATCGTGGGAGTGCTCATGAGCCCGAGCTACAAGTGGTCGACTTGGGCGCGGGTGACCACGTCGCTTTTGTCGGTCTACGTGGGCGCCACCCTCTTCGGTCTCGTCGTGGGCGCGTACGAGGTATGCCAGCGGAGCGCGGGCGGGATTTCCTACGCCCCCATCTTCGAAGACATGGCGTCCGCCTGGTACGGAACCACCATCTACTTCCCCGCGCTATGGGCCCTGGCCTGCCTGAACCACTTCCTCCTGGGGATGATCCGGCGCCCCGTTCCGGAAGCGCCGCTATAATCGGGCCATGGAAACGCGCGCGGCGCCCTATGAGCGGGTCATCTTCGTCTGCTGCAACGAGCGGGAGCCCGGCGAGGACGCGTGCGCGAACCGGGGCTCGGCGGCGCTTCAGAAGGAGCTGAAGGCGATCGTGAAGGAGAAGGGGCTGAAGGGGCGCGTGCGGGTGTCGCGCGCGATGTGCTTCGGGCTCTGCTCCGAGGGGCCGAACATCTGTGTCATGCCCGACAACGTGTGGTACCGCGGCGTAGGGCCCGCCGACCTGCCCGCGATCATTGCCAGGCACGTCGCGCCGCTCGAGGGCGCGCCGCCAAGCCCGCGATAGTTTAATATTAAACTGTCGCAGAGTCGGGATCAACGGTGCCGGATCGGTCTCGAGTCTCCACCTCGGGTGCGTTCGAAGTTGGGGACTCGAAGCTCGCTACTTCGGAAACTGGGATCTGGGATCTGGGATCTGGAATCTGGGAACTGACCCTATGCCGGCTCACTCCATCTCCCTCGGCCGGCCCGGCGGGAGCGGCGGAGGCGCGGGCGACACCGGATCGGCGGGCTTCGCGTTCGACGGCGTCCGCACCGGCACGTAGGCGCGCTTCAGGAAGAGCAGCGCGAAGCACTGGTCCTTCACCTGGTCCTGCCCGAGCGCCCACAGCCCGTCGGGGTCCTGCGCGTGAAGGAGCGCCCACGAGCCCTCGACGTACCAATCCAGATCCCCGAGCAGGCGCGTCCCTGTCACCATGCAGGCCCGCTCCACGCTGTACAGCAGGTAGAAATTGATCGGCGCGCTCCGACCCATCGACCGGTCCCAGTGGCTCCGCATCGCGAGCAGCCCGCGCGCGATGTTCGCATCCTTCGCCAGGTCTTCCGGCGCCTTCTCCTTGGGCGACGACGCGAGCGACATCGCCAGGCACATGACCCCGGCCGCCGTCATCGTCGACGTCGACCGGCCCGTCGCGGTCTGGTCCTTGTAGCAGGCGTGATACCCCCACCCGCCGTCCTTCAGCTGCGCCGTCTTCCAGTGGTTGACCTCGCGCTCCCACACCGGCGTCGTGATCTTCACGCCCGCGTTCACCGCCGCGCGCAGTCCCATGATCCCGAACTGCGAATTGGAATGATCGTGCGTCTCGGGCTTGGAGGTGTAGCTCCACCCGCCGCCCTTCCACTGGGCCGAGACGAGCCAGTCGGCCGCCCGCTGAAGGAGCGACATGGCGCGGTCGCGCGAAGCCGACAGGGGCATCTGGGGGATCGCGAAGGAAAGCGCCACCGCGACCAGGGAGATCTCGTACGTGTCCCAGTCGCCCCGCTGCCCCCAGGGGAAGGGGTTCTTCAGGAGCCAGTCGAGCGCCTTCGCGGCGGGAGGATCGTGGATCGAGCCCCCGGAGGCGAGCATCGTGTAAAGCGCCAGTCCCGTCGCGCCGTACTGGGCCCGCCCGTACCACTCGAAGCGCCCCGACGGCTTCTGCATCATCTCAAGGGCCTTGAGGCCGCTCGAGATGGCTCCGTCGACCTTCTTC
>DASXTT010000265.1:0-7223 GCA_036505255.1 Planctomycetota bacterium
CAAGAAGAAGGACGACGGCGGCAGGAAGGACAAGGGCGGCCGTACAAAATAAATACCTAGGTATAAATACCTAGGCCGTAAAACGGGATCCCGGGGGCCGGGCGGAAGCTGGAATCGGCCCCCGGGGCTGGTAAGATGGGCCGCCATGCGGCCGGCGGCCCTCCTCCTCGGCGTCCTCCCCGCGCTCGCGGCCTGCCGCGAGCCCCCCGCGCCCGGGAACCCTCCCCCCGCCTCCCGCGAAGCGATGGCGCGCTCCTACCTCCGCGCCATGAAGTCGCTCGACCTCCAGTACGAGAACCTCCAGGCCGACCTCGCCGCGAAGAAGCCCCCCGAGGAGGTCCGGAGAAGGCTCGGCTCCATCCGCTCCGGCGCGGAGACCGCCTCCCGCCTCCCCTACCGCGTCTCCGAGGCCGAGAACCGCGACCTCGCCTTCGAATTCCGGAAATTCCTCGCCTCGCTCGACCGCCTCGAGCGGGCGGAGTGGAGCGGCGATGAGGGGCCGCGCTCGTGGCGCGCCCTCGGGACCGCCTGCGCCTCCTGCCACAACCTCTACCGCCAGGACGGTGAAAAATCATGGTGAACGCCGAGGCGGCTTCGATCCTCGCGACGATCGCCTCCATCCTGGACATCCAGGGGGAGAACCCCTTCAAGGTCCGCGCCTACCAGACGGCCGCGCGCGTCATCGAGGGCCTCGAGGTCCCGATCGGAACCCTGATCGAGCAGGGAAAGCTCGGCGAGCTTCCGGGGATCGGGAAGGCGATCGAGGAAAAACTTACGGAGCTCCACCGGAAGGGCAAGCTGAAGTACTACGAGGACCTGCGCTCCTCCATCCCGCCCGGGCTCCTCGAGATGCTCCGCATCCCCTCGCTCGGTCCGAAGGAGATCAAGGCGTTGTGGAAGGAGCTGGGCGTGACGTCGATCGCCCAGCTCGAGGCCGCCGGCCGGGCCGGGAAGGTGGCGAAGCTTCCGGGCTTCGGCGAGCGGACTCAGGCGAAGCTCCTCGAGGGGATCGCCCTCCTGGGCCGCTCCAAGGGGCTGTTCCTTCTCAGCCAGGCGCTCGGCGTGGCGCGGGAGCTGCTCGCCTACCTGCGCCCCGTGGTCCTCGGCGCCGGCATCGCGGGGAGCCTGCGGCGGGGCAAGCCGGTCGTGCACGATGTCGACATCGTCGCCAGCGCCGACTCGCCGCGGGAGGTCATCGAGCACTTCGCCCGCGCGCCCGCCGTCGAGGAGGTGATCGGCAAGGGCGACACGAAGTGCAGCGTGCGGCTCAGCGGCGGGCCCCAGGTCGACCTGCGCGTCGTCGCCGAGGACGAGTACGCCGCCGCCCTGCTCTATTTCACCGGCAGCAAGGAACACAACGTGATCCTGCGGGCCCGCGCCGTCAAACGGGGCTGGACCCTCAACGAATACGGGCTCTTCAAGGGAAAGAAACGCTTCGAGTGCGACAGCGAGGAGGCGTTCTACAAGCGCCTCGGGCTCTCGTACATTCCCCCCGAACTCCGCGAGGGACGCGACGAAATCGAGCTCTCCGAAAAGGGTAAGCTCCCACAACTCATTGAACCTAAAGATGTTAAGGGGATTCTTCACGTCCACACGACCTGGAGCGACGGGACGGCCTCGATCGAGGAGATGGCCGACAAGGCGCGCCGGCTCGGCTACAAGTGGATGGGGCTCTCCGATCACAGCAAGGCGGCGAGCTACGCCCACGGGCTCGACGAGGCCCGTCTCCGCAAGCAGATGAAGGAGGTCGCGGCGCTCAACAAGGGCTGGAAGGATTTCAGGATCCTTCACGGCATGGAGCTGGACATTCTTCCGAACGGGGACCTGGACCTCTCCGACGAGCTGCTCGGGAAGCTCGACTTCGCGATCGGCTCGATACATTCCAGATTCGACATGTCCGAGAAGGAGATGACGGACCGGATCTGCCGGGCGATCGCCAACAGGCACTTCGACGTCTTCGGCCACCCCACCGGCCGCCTCCTCCTCGACCGCGACGGGTACAGGGTCGACCTCGAGCGCGTGCTCCAGGCCGCGAAGGCGGCGGGCAAGGTGGTGGAGCTCAACGCGAACCCCCACCGCCTCGACCTGGACGACGTCCATGCCCGCCGGGCGAAGGAGCTGGGGGTGACGCTCTCCGTCGATCCCGACGCGCACAGCGTCTCGGGGCTCGAGGACGTCGAGTACGGGCTCCTGACCGCGCGCCGCGCCGGGCTGACGGCCGGGGACGTGCTGAACTCGCTCACCGCGGAGAAAGTGAAGGCGCGCTTTGCCCGCGACTGACCCCGCCACGAAGCGGATCAAGCCCATCCTCCGCGCGCTCTACCGGGCCTATCCGGACGCCCAGTGCGCCCTGCGCCACTCGAATGCGCTGGAACTGCTCGTCGCGACGATCCTTTCCGCGCAATGCACCGACACGAGGGTGAACCTGGTCACGGAGTCGCTCTTCGCGAAGTACAAGACGGCGGAGGATTACGCGAAGGCCGATCCGCTGACGTTCCAGGCCGAGATCCGGTCGACGGGATTCTTCCGCGCGAAGACGAAGGCCATTCTCGGGATGGCGAAGGCGCTCGTGGAGAACTACGGGGGCCAGGTCCCCGACACCATGGAGGAGCTCCTGAAGCGGCCGGGGGTGGGCCGAAAGACGGCGAACGTCGTCCTTGGGACGTGGTTCAAGAAGCCGGTGGGAATCGTGGTCGACACGCACGTGGAGAGGGTGTCGCGCCGACTGAAACTGACGGAGGAGAAGACGCCGGCGAAGATCGAGCGCGACCTGATGGAGCTGGTCCCCCAGAAGGACTGGATCGCCTTCGCGCACATGCTGATCTGGCACGGGCGGCGCGTCTGCCACGCGCGCCGGCCGCGGTGCGATTCCTGTCCCCTGGGAAGCTGGTGTCCGTCCCGGGGAAAAGTATCATAGGCGGTTGGGTTCCACGTGGAACGCTGTCGCGGGAGGGTCTCATGAGAATCAAGCTGAAGGACATTTCCGTTTCCGCCGTTTTCGAGGGGAAGAACTGGGTGATCCGCTCCCAGGAGAGCCAGGATCCCGAGAACCCGCTCGTGGAGGAATCCGCCTCGTTCGGGAACCAGGATACCGGCCTCTTCTCCGCGGTCGCGAAATTCTGCGACGGGACCCAGCACCCGGCGCTCGTGACGAAATCATTCCAGATGGACGGCGAGCAGACCGACACGTACGTCTACACCCGGATGGGGTGGATCAACCTGATGGCGGCGGGGGTGATGCGGGCGCTTTCGAAGTACGCGAACGACATCTTTCCGATGGACGTCTACCTGGCGAATCCGTGGGTCGAGGATCCGGAGATCGGGGCGCGGAGGGCCGAGCACCAGCAGGTTTTCCGGGAGGCACTGCCGGCGCTCAAGGCGTTGAAGTACGATCCCTTCACGACGAAGACACGGAGGCGGTTTTTCGGCGGGGCCGAAGCGCCGGCTCCCGAGACGACGCCGCCGACTACCCCTTGACGCCCATCCGGCGCATCACTTCGCCGAACTGGGCGTTCGAGTAGTAGCGGATCGAGATGGTTCCCGAGGATCCCTTCACATCGATCTCGACCTTCGTCCCGAGATGGTGGCTGAGCTTCTTTTCCAGGTCCACGATGTGGGAATCCTTCTTCGCGTTGAACTTCGCTCCGCGCGGCTTCGACCGCGCCTCCGGCTGGGCCGCCGCGAGCTTTTCGACCGCGCGCACCGAGAGGTCCTCGGCCACGATCCTCTTCATGAGCGCGAGCCGCGTCGCCGGATTCGTGACCGCGAGGAGGGCACGGGCGTGTCCCATGGTGATCGCGCCGGCGGCCACCGCCTCCTGGGCTTCCGTAGGTAACTCCAAGAGCCTCAACATGTTAGCAACGGTAGGCCGTCCCAGCCCCACCGCCTTGGCCGCCTCGTCCTGCCCCCAGGCGTTTTCCTGCATGAGCTGGCGGAAGGCGCGCGCTTTCTCGAGGGGATTCAGGTCGCGGCGCTGGAGATTCTCGATCAGGGCCATCTGGAGCATGGCGTGGTCGTCCACGTTGCGGACGACGATGGGGACCCGGTCGAGTCCCGCCAGGCGCGCCGCGCGGAGCCGACGTTCGCCGGCGACGATTTCCATCATGCCGTCGCGCCGGCGGGCGATGATCGGCTGGAGGACGCCCGAGGAGCGGATCGACTCGGCCAGCGACTGGAGATCTTCCTCGTCGAATACGGTGCGCGGCTGGTGGGGATTCGGCCGCAGTTCGTCCACTGCGGCGAAGACCAGACCCTCTCCGTTCCGCGCCGGGAAGGGCGGGCTCCCTTCGGCGGCTGGAGGCGGCGCGGCCGCGACGGCGACGGGCTCGACGGAAGCGCCCCCGAGGAGCGCGTCGAGGCCCAGACCCAGACGTCGATTGTCCCTCATACCCTCTCTCCTGCTGTTACCCGTAATCGTATCGGCGGGCCCCGGCGAAAACTTGAGCCCTTTTCGAGGCCCGGCGGGGGGTATAATCCGCCCCGGTTCATGCGCAACATCGGGACGATCGCCTGGGCGACCTACGGTGAGATCACCACGCGCCCGATGTACTACGTCACCCTCGCGGTCTTCGCCCTCCTCATCTTCTGCTCGAGTTTCCTGACGCAGTTCTCCTTCTACATGGAAACGCAGATGGTGCGCGAGATGGGGATGGCGTCGCTCGTCCTCTGGGGGTTCCTGATCACCGTCCTCCTGAGCGGCGTGATCGTGACGCAGGAGCTCGAGGACCGGACGGCGGTGACGCTCCTGACGAAGCCGGTGACGCGGAGCGCGTTCCTCCTGGGAAAGTATTTCGGGCTTCTTCTCGCCCTGGCGGCGGGGCTCGCGGTCCTCGCGGGCGTTCTTTTCTACACGCTCTGGTGGATGGCGAAGGGAGACCTCTTCGGCCATCCTCCGCTCGGTTCGGCGCTCCCGTGGGGGTCGCTCGCGGGATTCCCGCTCGGCGCGGCGCTCCTGATCTGGGGGGCGCGGCGCGCGGCGGCGCAGGAGGCCCAGACGAGCGGCCGCGCTCCGCGGCGGATGATGTGGGCGGGGAAGGGGCTGATCGCGGCTTCGGCGATCGCGCTCATTCTCGGAATGGAATTCGCGCGCGGCGGATTCGCGGAGGGCGACGTCTACTGGCTGGCGATGCTCAGGACGCGGCCCGAGGCGAGCGTGTGGACCTTCGCGGCCGACTTCATGCGGGAAAGCGGCGCGGTGGTGCTCGAGGGCCTCTTCCTGTCGATCCTCCAGGTGGGTCTCCTGGCCGCCGTCTCCGTGGCCCTCAGCGCGTTCCTCCCGACGGTCGTGTCGGTCTCGGCGACGGCGTTCGCCTACATCCTCGGCCACCTGGCGGGGCCGATGCAGGCGGGCCTGGAGCGGCTCGATATTCCCGTCGTGACGTGGACGGGGAAAGTCCTCGGGCTCGCGGTCCCCAATCTCGGGCTCTTGAACTTGCAGGTTCACTTCAGCGAGGGTACAATCAGTGGTCCGGGCTATCTGGCACTGGCCGCCCTGCACTCGGCGATCTATGCGACCGTCGTGTTCCTCGTGGCCTGTTCGCTCTTTGAGCGACGGGAGATCCGTTGACCGGTCCTCGACCGTGACGCCATGAAATACGGCATCCTCGGAGACATCCACGCGAACCTCGAGGCGCTCGAGGCCGTGCTCGGCGCCATGGAGAAGGCGGGCGTCCAGAAGTACGTCTCGGTGGGGGACCTCGTCGGGTACGGCGCCAACCCCCGGGAGTGCATCGACCGCGTCCGGGGGGCGGACACGATCGTCGTCGCCGGGAACCACGATTTCGCCGCCGTCGACAAGCTCAACATCGATTTCTTCAACACGTACGCCCGGGAGAGCGCGCTGTGGACCCGCGCGGCGCTCCGCGACAAGGACCGGGACTACATCAAGAGCCTGAAGCTGATCGAGTACTGCGACACCTTCACGGTGGTCCACTCGACGCTCTACATGCCGGAGCTCTTCGAGTACATCCAGACGAGCTACGACGCGCACCTCTCGTTCGAGCAGCAGACGACGCCGCTGTCGTTCCTGGGCCACTCGCACGTCCCCGTGAACTTCTTCAAGCGGAAGAACGTCAGCTTCAACATGGAGACCGAGGTCAAGATCGAGGACGGCGTGAAGGCGATGATCAACGTCGGCTCGATCGGCCAGCCGCGGGACGAGAATCCCGACGCGGTCTGCGTGGTCTACGACTCCGACGCCCAGAAGATCACGATCACCCGGGTGCGGTACGACGTCGAGAAGGCCGCCTCGAAGATCGTGGGGGCGGGGCTCCCCGAGATCCTCGCCGAACGTCTCAAGTACGGCCGATAGCCCGCCGGTGACCGACGCCCCCGCGGTCCTCTCGCGAAATCCGTTCCGCCGCCTCTACCTCTGGATCCTGACGTGGGCGCACCACCCGATGGGGACGTGGGCGCTCGCCTTCTTCGCCTTCGTCGACTCCTCGATCTTCCCGATCCCGCCGCTCTTCCTGCAGGTGGCGCTCTCGCTGGAGCGCCCGCGCCGGGCGTGGTGGTACGCGACGGTGGACCTCCTCGGCAGCGTGGCGGGGGCCGTGGTCGGATACCTGATCGGGTCGCTGCTCTACGACTCGGTGGGGAAGTGGGTCATCGACACGTGGGGGTACCGCGCGCAATTCGACCGGTTCGGGACCTTCATCCGCGCGCACGGGTTCTCCTTCACCTTTGTCTACTCGTTCCTTCCGTTCCCGTACAAGGTGATCACGATCGGGACCGGATTCTTCCACGGCTCTCTCGCGACGCTCCTGCTGGCGTCGACGGCGGGCCGGTCGCTGCGCTTCTACACGCTCGCGGGGATCTGCTACTGGAAGGGCGCGGAGGCGAAGGGGTTCATCGACCGCTACTTCAACTGGGTTCTGACCGGCGTGGGCGTGCTGGTGGTGGCGATCATCGCGCTCTTGAAAGTCGGGCTCTGAACCGCGCGAGCCGCCGGCCGATGACCTCGGGGCGCGCGTTGGCCGTGACGATGAGCGGACGGAAACCCAGACCCTTCCAGAACTGCTCCGCCCGGCGGTTGCCGACCACGTAGCGGAGGCTCACGTCTTCGACGCGCCTCTTCCTGAACCAGTCGAGAAGTGCCGTGACCAGGGCGGTGCCGACGCCCCGGCCGCGGAGGCCAGGCTTCACGAATGACTGCATGATGTGGCCGACTCGCCGCGGTTGGCCTTTGGGGCGAAGTTCGAACTTCCCGGCGACATACGCCTGGG
>DASXTT010000266.1:0-3604 GCA_036505255.1 Planctomycetota bacterium
ACCTCAGGGTTCCGAGGGTTCGGTGGTATGCTTCCGACGTTGTCAGAACTGCCTTTGCCCCTCTTCCGGGTGAAGAGCCGGAATTTCACTCGTCTCGTACTGGACGGTCGAGGTGATGAAAGTGCGCCGCGAGGGATTCGAACCCACGACCCGCTGATTAAGAATCAGCTGCTCTACCAACTGAGCTAGCGGCGCCCGACGGCCGGCTCTGGGAAGGCACATTATAGGGAGCGCGCCCTTCAATGCAAGCGGACCTCCCGGCGGCGGGGTCCGCTACCCATCGCCGGCTTTTGAATCCGAACCGGTTTCTCCCGTAGAATCCCCCCGCCATGAAGTCCCGCATCGCCGAGACCCCGGACGTGCTCCGCGTCCTGCGCCCGGATTTCGACGACGCCACCCGGCAGAAGGGCGCCGACTACCTCTCGCAGGGGCGCGTCAAACTCGTCGAAGTCGGCCCCCGGAAGGTCATCGCCTCGGTGATTGGGACCCGGCGGTACGACGTCTCCGTGCGCATCGAAGACTCGGACATCGACTATTTCTGCAGCTGCCCGCGATTCCGCGACGGATTCCCCTGCAAGCACGTCTGGGCCGTCGTGCTGGCCCTGAACCAATTGAATCTTCGACGGCCCGATCCGGCGGCGCGGGAGCGCAAGGAGGCTCCGAGCGGCTGGAAGAACCTGGTCCGGAAGACGCGCGCTGAGCAGGAAGAGCGGGGCGTCGCTCCGGACCCCCAGGATGTCCAGATCATCTACCGGGTCGACCCCCGCGAAGCGCGCAACGGCGGGGGCTTCGTGGTCCACGTCTCCGCGCGACGCCGCGCCACCGACGGCACATGGAGCCGGCCCGATTGGGCGTTCCTCCCTTCCCTCGATGCGGATTCCCTGCCGGATCCCGCCGACCGCGCCCTGCTTTCCCTCCTCTATGCCGGCGACGAAGACCTCGACAACCATTTCGAGCGGCCCACCTCGTTCAATCTGCACCCGGTTCACCTCGAACTCCTGCTCCCGCTCCTCGGCCGGACCGGCCGGCTCCACCTCCTGAATGACGACGCGCAACCGGCCGAAACGCCCTCGACATGGGATGACGGGGAACCGTGGGCGCTGGTCCTGCGGATCGAGGGGGACAAGGATCTCCGCGTGTGGGGACGATTCGAACGGGCGGGTTCCGTCCTGGACCTCCGCGAACCCGCACTGATCCTCGCCGAGGGCTTCCTCTTCGCCCGCTCGACAATCTCTCGATTCAAGTTCAGCGGCCCGTTCGAGTGGATCCGCGACCTCCGCCGCGACGGCCCTCTCGCGGTTCCGGCCTCCGAAGCCGGCGACTTCCTCGCCGAGCTTCACCGGCTCCCCGGGGCCCTGCCGGTCGAGATCCCGGAGGCTCTCAAGTTCGCGGAAGTTCGCGTCCCGCCTCAAGCCACCGTCTCCGTCACGGCGAAGCGGCGCGAGTACGACCGCCGCCCCGACCGGCTCCTCCCCGCGACCGTGAAGTTCGATTACCTCGGATGCCCGACGCGGCCGTTCATTCCCGGCGAGCGGCTCGTCGACGCGGCCGCCCGCCGCATCGTGATCCGGGATCGGGGCGCCGAGGCGAAGCTCCTCGAGTCCCTGGTCGAGGCCGGGTTCAGGAAGGAGCCGGACTATCGCAAGGCGGACGCCGTCGATTTCGAGATCGACGCGATGCGCCTGCCGCGGGCGGTGCCCCGTCTCATCGAGGCCGGCTGGCGCGTCGAGGCGGACGGCCTCCAGTACCGCCCGCCGGGGAAGTTCAGGCTCGAGGTCGTGAGCGGCATGGACTGGTTCGACTTGAAGGGCGGCGTCGAGTTCGGCGACGAGGTGGTCCCCTTCCCCGCCCTGTTGAAGGCGGCGCGCCGCGGGGATCGGCACGTCGTCCTGGGCGACGGCTCGTTCGGCCTCCTGCCCGAGGAATGGCTGAGGCGGAGCGGGATCGTCCTGGGCTCCGGCAAGGCCGAGGGCGACGCGCTCCGGTTCCGCCCCGGCCAGGCGATGCTTCTCGACGCGCTGCTCGCGGCGGAGGATCGCGCCGTGGCCGATCCCGGATTCCAGCGCGCGCGCCGGGAAATGCGGAGCTTCGACTCGTTGACGCCGGGCGAGCCTCCCAAGGGATTCTTCGGCGAGCTTCGCCCGTACCAGAAGCTGAGCCTCGGGTGGTTCGACTTCCTGCGCCGCTTCGGCTGGGGCGGTTGCCTGGCGGATGACATGGGGCTCGGGAAGACGGTCCAGGCGCTCGCGCTCCTGGCCGGCCGCCGCGGCAAGCGGTCGCTGGTCGTCGTGCCCCGGTCGCTGATCTTCAACTGGAAGTCGGAGGCCGCGCGATTCGCGCCCGGGCTGAAGGTGGTCGAGCACGGCGGGCTGGATCGAGTTCGCGACGCCTCGGCGTTCAAAGGCGCGGACATCGTCCTGACGACGTACGGCATCCTGCGCCGCGACGCGCCTTTCCTGAAGGACGTCGCGTTCGATTACGTCATCCTCGATGAGGCGCAGGCGATCAAGAACGCGTCGGGCGCGACGGCGAAGGCGGCGCGGCTGCTGAAGGGGGAGCACCGGCTCGCGATGAGCGGGACGCCGATCGAGAACCACCTCGGCGAGCTGTGGAGCCTGATGGAGTTCCTGAATCCGGGCCTGCTGGGCGCGGCGTCGGTCTTCCGGTCGGCGTCCGGGGCGGACGAGGAAGCGAGGAGGGTACTGGCGCGCGCGCTGCGGCCGTTCATCCTGCGGCGGACGAAGGAGCAGGTGGCGCCCGAGCTGCCGGCGCGGATCGAGCAGACGGTGACCGTCGATCTCGATCCCGAGGAGCGCCGCCGGTACGACGAGCTGAAGGAGCATTACCGGCGGACGCTGCTGGACGGCGGCGATTTCCGGAAGTCGAAGTTCCACGCGCTGGAGGCGCTGCTGCGGCTGCGGCAGGCGGCGTGTCACGGGGGGCTGATCGATCCGAAGCTCGTGTCCAAGCCCGGCACGAAGCTCGAGGTCCTGATCGAGCGGTTGCGCGAGATCGCGGACGAGGGTCACAAGGCGCTCGTCTTCTCGCAGTTCACGAGCCTGCTCGCCATCCTCAAGGCGCATCTCGACAAGGCGGGGATGACGTACGAGTATCTGGACGGCGCGACGCGGGATCGCGAGGCGCGGGTGAAGCGATTCCAGTCGGACGCGGCGTGTCCGTTCTTCCTGATCAGCCTGAAGGCGGGCGGCCTGGGGCTGAACCTGACGGCGGCGGAGTACGTCTTCCTGCTCGACCCGTGGTGGAATCCGGCGGCGGAGGCGCAGGCGATCGACCGGGCGCACCGGATCGGGCAGGACAAGGCGGTGATGGCGATGAGGATTGTCGCGCGGGACACGGTGGAGGAGCGGGTGATCGAGCTGCAGCGCACGAAGCGGGCGCTGGCGGAGGCGATCCTCTCGGCGGACGGCGGCCCGATGCGCGGCCTGACGCGGGAGGATCTGGCGCTCTTGCTGTCGTAACCGTCACGCGTGATACCGCAGGCCAGGTCGCCTTGGGGCCTTCACTACGCCCTGGCGTCGGCGGCGCCTCTCGCCCGATGGAAGCCGATGCGTTCCTTCGCCGGCGGGAGCGGCGGCGCCATCAG
>DASXTT010000267.1:0-17719 GCA_036505255.1 Planctomycetota bacterium
CGACATCCTTCGCGGCGCGGACGAGATCTCCGGGCTGAAGCTCGAGGAACTCTTCCGGACGCCGAAGGACAGGACGCGATTCGAGGCGAAGCTGGCCGTCGGGGCCGACGGGACGGGATCGCTCGCCCTCGCCCTGGCCCATCATCTCCTGGGGCGCAAGGCGAAAGCGGCGGCCCTCCTGGGCGCGCTGACCGATCCCGCGGCCGCGCGATTGGCGGCACTTCTGCCGTAGCGGTCAGGAATCGGCATTCAGCAGTCAGCCGGACTCCGCATCGGGCAGAGAATCAAACTTCTCATTGGTGCGGGCTGTGTATCGCCGGCTGAAAACCGCGAACTAAGCCAGGGCCAGGATCCGGGCCGACAGGCGGGACTTGTGGCGCGCGGCGCTGTTGGCGTGGATGATCCCCTTGCGCGCCGCCTTGTCGAGAAGGGCGTACGCCGCGCGGAGCTCGGCCTGGGCGACGGTCTTGTCCTTCTTCTCCACGGCTCCCAGGACCTTCCGGATCTGCGTGCGCAGGGCGGACTTCGCCGACTTGTTCCGGAGCCGCCGCTTTTCGGACCGGCGGATGTTGTGGGCGCCGCTCAACGTATGAGCCAAGACGGGTCTCCTTTAAGAGCGCGGATCGTATTCGATGAGCGTCGTCAATTCAAGGGACGCGTGAGTATCCAGATCCCAGATTCCAGATCCCGGTTCTCGAAGTGGCGAGCCTCCGGCCCGAACGAGGAACTCGGACCTTCTCGCCACGAGGAACTTCGGGAACTTGGATCTGGGATCTGGAAACCGGAAACGGCCTATTTCGTCCCGTTCGCGCTCCATTTTTCGACGAGCGATGAGATGTCCCGGTAGGAAATGTCCTGCTCCATGATCTTCTTGCCGAGGGCGATCGCGGCGTCCTTCTTGCCCGCCTCGAAATTGCAAAGGGCCCGGTTGTACCAGATGCTCAGGAGCGTGGCCTGGACGAGAACCCCTCCGCCTTCCTCCTCGGCCTTGGCGTATTGCGTGTCCGCCATGTCGTACAGCCGCTTCCGCTGGAAAGCCATCCCCAGGTAGATGTGGCTCTCGCGCTTCTTCTTGGGGTCCTTCACCGCCAGCTGGAACTCGTGGATGGCCTTGTCGTTCTGGCCGGACAGGTAGTAGCTCTTGCCCAGCTCGAACCGGAGGCCCATGTCCGTGGGCCGGTCCTGGACCCGGCGCTCGTAGGACTGGATGATGAACTTGAGCCGGTTCGATTTCAGTTCGGCGACCTTGGGGTCGCCCGTCTTGCTCACGGTTTCGATCTCGGCCTCGAGCAGCCGGATCGAAGAATCGTCCACCTTGTCGCGCAGGGCCGAATCCTGGGGCGCGAGCTTCGACGCCCGGCGGTACCACTCGCGCGCCTCGGCGTAGTCCTTCTTCTTCTCGAAATAGAGGTCGGCGATCTTCTTGGGGATCCGGGCGTCGGTGGGATTCGCGTCCATCTCGGCCTGGAGCCTTTCCACGACGGCGACGAGGTCCGCCTCGGTCACGACCAGGTGGCCCGCCCGTTCCAGCTCGTTCGCCCGGTCCGAGTCCTTCATCACGCTCCGGAAGCCTTCCCTGCCCGAGGCGTCTTCGAAGCCCTTCGACATGGTCATCTTGGCGGCGAGGTCCCGCTGGAGCTTCATGAGGTCGCGGTCCTCGGGCGCGAAGACGATGACCCGGTCGAGGATCTTCTGGGCGTCGGCCACCCGCTCCATGTGAAGCATCGATTCGACGAGGAGCTTGACGGCCGGGATGTTCTTCTGGTCGGACGCCACCGCCAGCTCCGACTCGGCGGCGCATCCCGCCCAGTGGCCCAGGCCCTTGAGGGTCTCCGCGAGCACCGTGCGGACCTTGCTGTTCATGGGATCGTCGCAGAGATATTTCTGGGCGAGGTCCATCCTCTTCGCGGGGTTGTTCCTGGCCGCGCTCAGCTCCATGCTGACCTTGCCCTGCATGATGGCGCCCCGGATCCGCCCCGACCCCCCCGTTTCCTTGTTCTTCTGGAGGCAGGTGAGGTACAGGGACTTGCGGGCCTTCTCGTTGTCGGGCTCGAGGGTGACGATGTTGAGAAAGAGATCGCGGGCGTAGTCGTAGTTTCGCTTCTGGAAAGCTTCTTCGCCGCGCTTGAAAAGGGCGTTGGTGTCCGTCATCAGCGGTTCCCGTCGGGTCATTTTCAGGAACAAACGTCCCGACGGGGTTCCAATAGTAATGCCCGCGGGCGCCGGGGTCAAGTCTCCGGCCGGAGTTGTCTCCGGCAAAAGGGCCCGATATACTGGACGCCGTGAAATTGCGCCTGATGTACTACCCCGATCCGATCCTCCGCAAGCCCTCCGGGCCGGTGAAAGAGGTCACCCGGGAGCTCCGGGACGCGATTCCGGAGATGTTCGAGCTGATGTACCTCCACCGGGGGGTGGGTCTGGCCGGTCCGCAGGCGGGGATCCCCCAGCGGGTCGTGGTCGCGAACATCCTCGGCGACCCCAAGCGGAAGGACGAGGAGAAGGTCTTCGTCAACCCCGAGATCCTGGACCGCGGCGGGGTCATGAACGAGGAGGAGGGGTGCCTCTCCCTGCCGGGCCTCGCCGCCAGGATCCGCCGATCGGCGCGCGTCAAGGTCCGTTTTCGCGACCTCGACGGGCAGGGCTGGGAAATGGAGTGCGAGGGCCTGTGGGCCAAGCTTTTCCAGCACGAAATCGACCACCTCGACGGCCTGCTCATGGTCGACAAGATGTCCGCGGCGGACCTCCGGCAGTGGAGGCCGCTTCTCCAGGAGCTCGAGGAAGATCACGCCGCCAAACGGGAGCCCTCCCGGCGCCGGCCCCGGCGCGTCGAAGCCGCCGAACTTTGATCCGGCCATGCATCTCTTCCGGGGCCTTCCGCTCTCCCTGGATCCCGTCCTTCGCGGCGGGGCGGTGACCTGGGGCGTCTTCGACGGCGTGCACCGGGGCCACGTCAAGGTCATCGACGCCCTCGTGGAATGGGCGAGGGAGCTCGGGTCCCCGGCGCTCGTGATCACCTTCGACCGCCACCCCGCGGAAGTGCTCCACGGCGCCTCCGTCCCCCTCGTCTGTCCGATCGATGAACGGGTGAGCCGGATCCTGGACCGCGGCGTGGACGCGGTGATCATCCTGGACTTCACGGTCGAGTTCTCGCACACCACGGCGGAAGCCTTCATCCGCGACATCGTCCACGGCCGGCTTGAGGCGAAAGCGGTCCTCCTGGGCCACGACTCGCATTTCGGTCGGGACCGGGAGGGGGATATCCAGGTCCTGGAGCGGGTCGCGGGAGGCCTGGGCTTCCAGGTCCGTTCCTGCGAGCCCGAACTGCACCGCGGGCGGCCGATGTCCAGCACCCTCGTCAGGGAAGCGGTCCGCGCCGGCGACCTCGCGGAGGCCGGGGCGATCCTGGGGCGGCCCTTCGCCCTGTTCGGGAAGGTGGTGAAGGGGGAGGGCCGGGGAGCCGCCCTCGGGATTCCCACGGCCAATCTCGAGCTGGAGCACGACCTGCGCCCGCCCTCCGGAGTGTACGCGGTCGAAGTGCCGCTCGACGGCAGGGTGTATCCCGGCGGGGCGAACCTGGGGCGCCGCCCCACGTTCCATCCGGAGGGGACCCGGGAGACGGTGGAAGTCCACCTTCTCGACTATTCGGGACCCTCCCTCCTGGGCCGGCGCCTCGAGGTGCGCCTGCGGGGCCGGGTCCGCGACGAGCGGAAGTTTTCCGGGCCGGACGAGCTGGTCCGGCAGATCCGGTCCGATATCGAATGGATCCGCTCCCGCGCCGCGACATGGTCTTCGACGGCGAGTTCCTGAAGCGGCTCGAGGCGCTCCGCCTCGCGGTCCGGCGCGTCCTGCATGGCCGCCGCGAGGGGGAGCGCCCGGGGTCGCGGCGGGGCGGCTCCTCCGTCTTCCATTCCTACCGCTCGTACGCCCAGGGCGACGACTTCCGGTCGATCGACTGGAGCCTCTACGCGCGTCTTGAGACCCTCTTCGTGCGGGAGCGGACGCGCGACGAGGCCCCGACGCTCCACCTCGTCCTCGACGCCACCCCTTCCATGTCCTTCGGCGCTCCGCCGAAGCTGGAGCTCGCCCGGCGGCTCGGCGCCGCGCTGGGCTATCTCGTGGCCGGTGAGGGTGGGGAGATCACGCTCTGGACGGGGCCGCAGTCCCGCACGTTCCGCGGGGAGGGGTCGGTGCCCGGATTCCTGGACGCGCTGTCCTCCACGACCAGCGGCGGCCGGCCGGCGGAGTCGCTGAGCCGGATCGCGGGGCGCGGACTCGTCGTGGCGGCCTCCGACTTCTGGGATGAGGAGCTTCCCGAGGCGCTCGGCGCCGCCGCGGCGGACCATCAAGTGACGCTCCTGCACGTCCTCGCGCGGGAGGAGTTCGATCCGCCGCTTCGCGGAAGGGTCCGGATCGTGGACTCGGAAACCGGCGACTCGGGAACTCGATTCATCGCCGAGGAGGAAATCGAACGCTATCGAACGCTTCTCGAGGAGCACATCCTCGGCTGGCGGACCTGGGCGATCAAGCACGAGGCGTCGTACCTTCGGGTCGCGAGCGACGAGCCCTTCGAAAAGGTCTGCCTGCTCTACCTCCGCGGTGAGGGGGTGCTCGAGTGACCTTCCTCCACCCCGGGGCCTTCGCCGCGCTCGGCTCGATCCTGCTCCTGATCCTGCTGAGTCTCTGGCGCCAGCGCCCGACGCGGGTCGTGGTCCCCAGCGTGCGGCTGTGGGAGCGGATCCCGGACCGGATCCCGCCCGTCCGGGCGATGAGGCGCCCCCGCGCCAACCTCTCGTTGATCCTCCAGATCGTGGCCGCCGCCGCCCTGGTGACGGCCATGGCGGGTCCGGGCGTGGTCCGTCCCCGGCCCGGGCCGCGCCGTATCGCCGTCGTCGTCGACCTCTCCGCCCCGATGATTCCCCGGATGGGCGACGCGCGCCGCGAGCTGGCGAAGCTCGATCCCGCCGACGACATCGTGCTCATCGAAAGTCCGTCGCTCGCGCGCCATGAAGGCTTGGGGGATCCCGCCGCGCTGAAGCCGGTCGAGCGGGCCGGAGATCCGAGCCCGGCGCTCGACCTCGCGGCCTCGGAGGCGAAGCAAATCGTGTTCGTCGGCGACCGGATCCCCGCCTGGTCGCCGCCCTCCGGCGTGAAGCTCCATCTCGCCCTCGTGGGCGGTCCGCTTCGGAATGTTGGAATCGTGGACGCGAACGTCGAGGACGGGAAACTCTTCCTGCGTCTGTCGGCGCCGGCCGAGGTGGAATTGAAGCTTGATGGCCGCGCCCTCCGTCTCGCCGGTTCCGCCACCTGCCTCGTGGAGATCCCGGAAGGGACCTCGCGGATCGAGGCGGCGCTCGCGCCGGACGAATTCCCCGCGGACGATCGCGTCGTCCTCGAACGGGAGGGCGGACCTGTCGAGGTGGAGCTCGAGGGACGCCCGGATCCGGCGATCCGCGCCGCGATCGAGGCGAATCCGCGCGCCCGGATCGTCCGCAATGGAAATCCCCGACTGCGGATCCGCGTGGGCGCGCCGCCCGGCCGCGCCGCTCCGGTCGTGGTGGATGTCGATCCCGCGGCCGGGGTGGAGGAGTGGCTTGAGCCGGGGATTCTCGCGGTGGCTCCGCATCCGCTGACCCGGGAGGTGGAGGCTGAGGACCTGCGCTTTTCGCAGGTGGGCCGGCTCGCGGGGCCGGTCGAGGCGGTCCTCATTCACGGCCCCGGCGGGTTTCCCGTCGCGGCCGTTCGGAAGCCCGGCGAAATCGTGCTCGCGGTCCGATACGCCGCGACCGGATGGCCGGTGCGGCCCTCCTTTCCCATCTTCTGGGCCAACGTGATAGAATACGCCGGGTCCGGGGCCGGCGCGTGGCGCGCGCGCGGCCTGCTCGACGAGGCCGCCTCGCGCCCGGGGATGGAACGGTGGCCGCTCGACCCCGCGGCGCTCGGGGAACGCCCGGTCGCCCCGGTCCGCACCGACTTCACGGGAGAATCCATCGTCCTCGCCGGCCTCCTTCTCGCGCTCCTGTGGGGAGTCGAGCGCCGGTCGGGCGACGCGGAGTGATCATGACGATCACCGTCCTGGCGATCGACGACACCCGCAGCGTGCTCGACGTGATCCGCCTCTTCCTTGAAGACCGGGGATTCGCCGTCCGCGCCGAGACCGACCCGAAGAAGGGGATCGAGACCGCGATGGCGGGGGGGATCGACCTCATCCTGCTCGACATCATCATGCCCGACATGGACGGGTACCAGGTCTGGGACCTCCTGAAGGCCGACGATCGGACGAGGGAGATCCCGGTCATCATGCTGACGGCGCAGGCGATCCTGATGCACACCCCGAAGGATTTCCTGTTCGGGCTGTACGGCTACGTCGCGAAGCCGTTCTCGCGCGACCAGCTGCTCGCCGTCGTCAGCAACGCCATGCGGCTGACGAAGCAGGATTCCTGGGAGCGCCTCCTGGCGGCGGGGAAAAAGAGGCGGCAGGGCACGCCGAAAACGTGAGGCCGATGAAGCCCGGCCCGCCGCGGCGGTCACTTTACGCCATAAAGTGATCCGCGCGCGTTTTTTCACCGCATAAAGTAGACAATCATCGGCGCCCTGGAATCAGGATCCGGCGCCGGGCCCCCGGACTTCCTCAACTTCTGCCTTGCGTCCCGAAAGCACCGTGAGTATGATGGCCGCCTGACGTTGAGGCCGTTGAAGTCGGCCTGCGGTATCGCGCCTGAGAGAGGGAGCCCAGCTTTGAGAGGCTGATGCACGAGGCGCCTGCCTGCGGAACGACCGGCCGGAAGGAGAGTGCCATGGCGGTGACGCAGGAACGGCGCAAGACGCTGGTGAGTTCGTTCCGGACGGCGGAGAACGACACCGGAAGCCCCGAGGTGCAGGTCGCGCTCATCACCGAGCAGATCAACCATCTCACCGAGCACCTGAAGATCCACAAGAAGGACTTCACGTCGCGGCGCGGCCTCCTCATGATGGTGGGCAAGCGCGCCCGGCTTCTGAAGTACCTGCAGCGCGAGGATCGCGAGCGGTACCAGACGCTGATCAAGAAACTGGGCATCCGCAAGTAAGATCCGTTGATTCCCGTGAGCTCCGAACACGAAGGCGCCCCGATGCGGGGATGGCGTCGCGTCCGGGGCTTTTTTTGTCGGTTCCAGGCCGGCGACGGCCCGGGGCGGACGGAAGCGCACGACGAAAGCCGATAAATCCCGCCGCCGGGTTTTGCCGCCTTTCGTCCCGTCGCTTCGGCCCGCCGCCCCGCCGCGCCGCTGATTTCAACCGGAGGCATTCGTGGATCAAGCCAAGCGTGTCGAAGCGGAACTCGAGGGCAAGAAGATCGCCTTCGAATCGGGCTGGATGGCCAAGCAGGCCTCCGGCTCCGCCGTCGTCCGGATCGCGGACACCATCGTGCTGGCCGCCGCCGTGGGCGGGCCGCCCCGCGGCCTGGGCTACGAGATGGTCCCCCTCACCGTCGACTACCGCGAGCGCATCGCCGCCGCGGGCAAGTTCCCCGGGGGCTTCATCAAGCGCGAGGGCCGGCCGTCGACCAAGGAGACCCTGACCGCGCGCCAGATCGACCGGCCGCTCCGTCCCCTCTTCCCCGAATACCTCGACACCGACGTCGTCATCTCCGTCACCGTCCTCTCGGCGGACGGGGAGAGCGATCCCGACATCGCCGCGATGAACGCGGGGAGCGCGGCGCTCCACGTCAGCGACATTCCGTTCCACGGTCCCGTCGGGTCCGTGCGCGTCGGCCTGATCGACGGCAAGTTCGTGGCCAATCCGACGGCCACGGAGCTGCGGTCCGCCGAAATCGACCTCGTCCTCTCGGGGACGAAGGACGGATTCATCATGGTCGAGGCCGGCGCCCGCGAAGTCACCGAAGAGAAGATGCTCGAGGCCTTCCAGTTCGCCGAGCCGCACATCCGCAAGATGATCGAGATGCAGGAGGAGCTGAGGAAAGCGGTCGGCAGGGAAAAGAAACCCTACGACGTCCTCCCCGCTCCGACGAAGATCTACGAGGAGCTCAAGAAGAAGTTCGAAGCCGACCTCCGCAAGGTCTTCTTCACGCCGGGCAAGCAGGCCCGCGCGGAGGCGATCGAGGAGATCGTCGACAAGGCCATCGCCCATTTCTGTCCAAAGGACGAGCACGGCGTGATCCGGCCCGGTTCCCCGAAGGTCGCGGAAGTCAAGGCGGCCTGGGACCGGATGCAGAACGACGTGGTCCGCGACTTCGCGGTCCAGGGCAAGCGCGCCGACGGCCGGGGCCTCAACGACATCCGGCCCATCGACATCCGGCTCGGCTTCCTCCCGCGCACCCACGGCTCCGCGCTCTTCACGCGCGGCGAAACCCAGGCGCTCTGCACCGCGACGCTCGGCACGGGCGACGACGAGCAGATCGTGGACGGGCTGGGCGAGGAATACTCCAAGCGGTTCTACCTGCACTACAACTTCCCCTCCTACTCGGTGGGGGAGACGAAGCCGAACCGCGGCCCGGGCCGGCGCGAAATCGGGCACGGCGACCTGGCCGAGCGGGCGCTCGACCCCATCATGCCCGACCCCGAGACCTTCCCCTACACGGTGCGGATCATCAGCGACATCCTCGAGTCGAACGGCTCCTCCTCCATGGCCACCGTGTGCGGCGGGTGCCTCGCCCTCATGGACGCGGGCGTCCCGGTCCGGACGCCGGTGGCGGGCATCGCGATGGGCCTCGTGCGCGAGCACGGGAAGACCGCCATCCTGACGGACATCCTCGGAAGCGAGGACGCGTACGGCGACATGGACTTCAAGGTCGCGGGCACGGAGAAGGGGATCACCTCGCTCCAGATGGACCTCAAGTCGGCCGGGATTCCGCTGAACGTCACGCGCGACGCGCTGGAACAGGCGCGGCAGGCCCGGCTGTACGTCCTGCAGCGGATGCGCCAGGCCATCGAGGCTCCGCGCGGCGCGCTCTCGCCCTTCGCCCCGCGGATCCACAAGATGAAGATCGACCCGGAGAAGATCGGCATGGTCATCGGCCCCGGAGGCAAGGTGATCCGCGGCATCGAGGAGCAGTCGGGCGCGACGGTGGAGGTGGAGGACGACGGCACGATCATCGTGGCCTCGAAGAACCTGGACTCGCTGGAAAGCGCCAAGGCCATGATCGAGGCGATCACCGAGGACCTCAAGGTCGGCCAGGTCTATCCGGCGACGGTCGTCTCCCTCAAGGATTTCGGGGCCTTCTGCGAGATCGGCAAGACGGGCCGGGACGGCCTCGTCCACGTCACGGAAATCACGGACGACTACGTCCGCAACGTCTCCGACTACCTCCAGATCGGAATGGAGGTCGAGGTCAAGCTCGTCAGCACCGATCCCAGCGGGAAGCACCGGTTCAGCATCAAGCAGGCCCGGAAGGACAAGGGGCTTCCCCCGATGGCGCCGCTGCCGGGCGTCACCGTGGCGGCGGGGCCCCAGGGCGGCGGTTCGGCGGACGACCGGTTCCGCTCGTCGCGGCCCCCGCAGCGGGGACCGGGGCGTCCCGGGCCCGGCGGTCCTCCGCGCGGCCGTGCCGGCCCGCCCCCCCGGCGCGAGGATCGGGAACGCGAGGAACCCCCGCGCGAGTAACGCGGCTCGGAAATTCACGGGCGGGGCGCGGCGCCGAAAAGTCTGGCGTCCCGCGCGTCGGCGGGGCGTATAATGAGCCAGATGCTCACGCGCCTCCTCGCGATCGTTCTCTCGCTCGTCTCCGGCGCGGAGGCCGTCGTCTACTTCGGCAAGGTGGACGGGGCGAAGAAGCCCGCCGACCTGACGGCGAAGACCGTCTTCAACGAGATCCCCGAGTACAAGAAGATCAAGGACAAGGGGCTCGGCAAGGACGACGCCGAATACTGGCTGCTCCTGAGCAAGGCCAACGACAAGTTCAACAAGGCCGTCAAGAAAGTCGCCGAGGACGGCAAGTACGACGTGGTGATCGAGAAGGGCTCGCACAAGTTCGACTCCACGCCCGCCGACCTCACCCAGCGCGTCATCGACGCCCTGAAAAAATGAGGCCGGCGCCCCCGGAACCCCTCGGAATGGTCCGATGACCCCGATGCTCATGGCGCCGGCCGGACTCCTCGTCGCGATATTCCTCCTCGGAGGGCCGCAGGAGACGCCCCCCTCCGGCCCGCCGCCGAAACCTCCGGCCGCCCAGCAGGAACCCCCGAAGCCGGCCGAGCCGCCCAGGCTCCAGGAGCGAAGCGAGATTCTCTACCCGATCGGGAAGTTCAAGCGGCCGGACGGCCTCGTCTCCCTGTGCTACAAGGTGGGGTTCCAGCGGGGCCGCCTGCTCAAGGCCATCCTCGAGGGGACCTCGCTTCAGATTCCGGGCCAGCCCGCGCCCATCGTCAGCGTCACCCCCGGCGTCTCCGCCCGCATTTTGGGCCCGAAGGGCCACGCGATCGAATCCGAGGAGGCCCACCTCCTCATCGTGACCGACGTCGAGGAGAACATGGCGTACCTCGAATCGATCCTGAAGATCCTCGACGTACCCGAGCCGCAGGTGCTGATCGAGGCGCGGATCGTCGAGCTGCGGTGGGACCGCGATCTTCAATACGGAATCGAGGGAGACGGGCCCACCTCCATCATCTACTCCCTTCCCTCCGGATCGGGCGCCTTCCTGAAGAATATCAGCGCGAAATTCAACCCGACGGAGGCCGTCTCAGGCGGACCCTTCCAGGGCTCCACCTTCCGCTTCGGCCGCACGAGCGCCCATCAAGGGACGCTGGGCGGAATCCTTCAGGCCTTCATCCAGCGCGGCCAGGCCGAGATCCTGTCAAGTCCGCGCATCCTCGCGAGCAACGGCCGCGAGGCGCTGGTCCTCGCCGGCGAGCGGGTGCCCTACGCCGAGACCGTGCTTCAGTCCGGCAACATCATCACGACCGCGAGGTACGAGGACGCGAATCTCACGATGAAGGTCCGGCCCCACATCGTGGGGTCGTCCTACATCCAGCTCGAGATCGACACCGCGATCAAGACTTTGACCGGATTCATCAATATCACCGGGCTGCAGGCGGCGACCTTCAGCAACAGGCAGGCGAAGACCGAGGTGACGGTCCGCAGCGGCGAGGAGATCTGGCTCGGCGGCCTGCTCCAGAAGGAGAAGTCGAAGATCCGGCGCGGGATCCCCATCCTGAGCGACATCCCCATCTTCGGCGCCCTCTTCGGGCGCTACGAGGAGAGCGAGTCCGTCCGCGAGATCGTCTTCACGCTCAGGCCGGTCATCATGGAGCGGGAGAAGATGCCCTCGATCATCGACCCGGGACGCAAGTAAGAACTGGTTATCAGACTTCAGACTTCGGACTTCAGAAGTCCTCAGGCGGGCCGTCGGCGCTTCTGAAGTCTGATGTCTGAAGTCTGAAGTCTGGCTCAATGTTCCTGAATCCCACCGAACGCGCCCGAAACGTGATCGCCCTCGCCCGCTGGGAAGGCCAGCGGCTCGGAAGCGACGCCGTCGGGACGGAGCACCTGCTCCTGGCCATCCTGCAGGAGGGGGGCGGGATCGCGGCGCGCCTCCGCGACCTCCTGCATGTGGAACCCAACCGCATTCGCGAGGGCATCCAGAAACTCAAACCGGTTTCCTTGAAACGGGCGG
Organism: Planctomycetota bacterium; assembly: GCA_036505255.1. Classification (GTDB taxonomy): domain Bacteria; phylum Planctomycetota; class MHYJ01; order MHYJ01; family JACPRB01; genus DASRJF01. The sequence continues at coordinate 11,606 of DASXTT010000267.1, forward strand.
CCCCGGGCGAATCGCTTCCATTCTCGGCGCGATCCCGGCACGTGATGGAATTGGCGGGCGAGGCGGCCGAGAAGCTCGGGCACCGCGAAATCGGGATCGGGCACCTGTTCCTCGGATTGCTCCAGGAGGAAGCCGGCCTGGCCGCCAGGATCCTGGTCAACCTGGGGCTCGACCTCAAGGCCGCGCGGAAGATGGTGCTCGAGGCCCTGTCGCCGAAGATGAGCGGCCCGCCGCCGGCCGGACCCCGGTAGGAGGGGAGTTGTCGGCCGCGATGAATCTGCTATGATGGTTTCCGGGGGATTTCCCCTCCGGCACGGAGGCGGTCCATGTTCGAAAAATTCACGGAGCGCGCGCGGAAGGTGATGGGCCTGGCCCGCCAGGAAGCGCAGCGCCTCAACAGCGAGTTCATCGGCACCGAGCATATCCTCCTGGGCATCATCCAGGAGGGCGGCGGCGTCGCCGCCAAGGTCCTCAAGAATCTCCAGGTCGACCTCAAGCGCATCCGGCAGGAGATCGAGAAGCTCATCACGCCCTCGACGAGCCCGACGGTGACGCTCGGCCAGCTTCCCTTTTCGCCCCGGGCCAAGCGCGTCATCGAGCTCGCCTCGGAGGCCGCCAGCCAGCTCGGCCACGACGTCATCGGCACCGAGCACCTGCTCCTCGGCCTCCTGAAGGAGAACGAGGGGATCGCGGCGCAGGTCCTGACCAACCTCGGGCTCAAGCTCGACGAGGTCCGGGACATGGTCCTCGAGGTCCTCGGCGCGGACATGCAGCAGGACGTCGACGACAAGCTCAACCAGAAGGCCTCGAAGTCGAAGACCCCGGCGCTCGACGCCTTCGGGCGCGACCTGATCGACCTGGCGAAGGAGCACAAGCTCGACCCGGTCATCGGCCGCCGCAAGGAGATCGAGCGCGTGATGCAGATCCTCTCGCGCCGCACCAAGAACAACCCCGTCCTCCTCGGCGAGGCGGGCGTGGGCAAGACGGCGATCGTGGAGGGGCTGGCGCAGGACATCATCAACGGGAACGTCCCCGAGGTGCTCAAGGACAAGCGCCTCGTGGTCCTCGACCTCGCCCTCATGGTGGCGGGCACCAAGTACCGCGGCCAGTTCGAGGAGCGCATCAAGTCGGTGATGAACGAGGTGCGCCGCGCCAAGAACATCATCCTCTTCATCGACGAGCTCCACACGCTCGTCGGGGCGGGCGGGGCGGAGGGCGCCATCGACGCCGCCAACGTCCTGAAGCCCGCCCTCTCGCGCGGCGAGATCCAGTGCATCGGCGCGACGACCCTCGACGAGTACCGCAAATACATCGAGAAGGACGCCGCGCTCGAGCGCCGCTTCCAGACCATCGTGGTCGACCCGCCGAACCGCGACGAGAGCCTCGAGATCATGAAGGGCCTTCGGGACAAGTACGAGGCGCACCACAGGGTCCGCTACACCGACGAGGCCCTCGAGGCCTGCGTCGATCTCTCGACCCGCTACATCAACGGGCGCTTCCTGCCCGACAAGGCCATCGACGTGATGGACGAGGCGGGCGCGCGCGTGCGCCTCCAGTCCATGGTCTCGCCGCCGAACATCAAGGAGCTCGAAAGCGAGATCAAGAAGCTCGAGAAGGAGAAGGACGAGGCGATCAGCCTGCAGGAGTTCGAGCGGGCCGCGCAGATGCGCGACAAGGCGATGCAGCTCAAGCGGAACAAGGACACCATCCTCAAGGAGTGGCGCGAACAGAACAAGGAGTTCGACGGGGTCGTGGACGCCGAGGTCATCAGCCAGACCGTCTCCATGATGACCGGCATCCCGCTCGCGCGGATCGAGAAGAAGGAGGCCGAGCGCCTGCTTCACCTCGAGGACGAGCTCCACCGGATCGTCATCAGCCAGGACGAGGCCGTCGGCGCCATCTCGCGCGCCATCCGCCGGTCCCGCGCGGGACTCAAGGACCCGCGACGGCCGATCGGGAGCTTCGTCTTCCTCGGCCCCACGGGCGTGGGGAAGACCCTCATGGCCAAGGCCCTCGCCAAGATCATGTTCGGCGAGGAGGACGCGCTCATCATGATCGACATGAGCGAGTACATGGAGAAGCACAACGTCTCCCGCCTCATCGGCGCGCCCCCGGGCTACGTGGGGTACGAGGAGGGCGGCCAGCTGACGGAGAAGATCCGGCGCCGGGGCTACTCCGTGGTCCTCTTCGACGAGATCGAAAAGGCCCACTCCGACGTCTTCAACATGCTTCTCCAGATCATGGAGGAGGGGCGGCTCACCGATTCGTTCGGCCGCCACGTCGACTTCCGCAACACGATCCTCATCATGACTTCGAACATCGGCGCCGACGTGCTGAAGAACCAGACGACCCTCGGCTTCAAGAAGGTCAACTCGGACGGCAGCTACCAGGCGATGAAGGAGATGCTGACCAAGGAAGTGGAGAAGCACTTCCGGCCGGAGTTCCTGAACCGGCTCGACGACGTCATCGTCTTCCGCCCCCTGAGCCGCGAGGACCTCACCCACATCATCCGGCTCGAGATGAAGGGGGTCGAGGTGCGGATCGCCAAGAAGGGCATCCGGATCGAGCTCACCCCCGAGGCGACCGAGTACCTCATCGACCAGGGATACAACCCCGACTACGGGGCCCGGCCGCTCAAGCGGGCCATCGAAAGGCTCATCGAGGATCCCCTGTCGGAGTCGATCCTCAGGGGCGAGTTCCTGGACGCCAAGGAGATCAAGATCCGGCTCAAGGACAAGCACCTCTTCTTCGACCCGGTCACCTCGGACAAGAAGGACAAGGCGGTGACGGCCGAGGAGAAGAAGTAGGGCCGGCGCTGAGCCAGTATCCAGTCTCCGGTTCCCAGATCCCAGTCCCCGAAGCGTCCAGCTTCGAGCCAGATCGAAAGACGGGAGTATCACCAGGGACCTCCCCCTGGGAATCAGGCTTGAAACTCGAAGCTTCAGGAACTGGGATCGGGGAACTGGGATCTGGATGCCGGCCCTCTTGTGGACGAGTCGGCTTCAAGGGATTCCCCCCCTCGACGTAACATATTCGGGAGTTACCGGGGTTTCCGCCGCCGTTCCGCGCGGCGTCGTATCTATATCGGGAACGGAGAGCCCATGAGGACTCGCAGCGCCGTCGTCACCGCCCTTCTGGCCGTCGCCCTGCTCGGCGCCCGGCAGGAGCCGTCGGCGCCCGACCCCGTCCTGAAGGCCATGCAGGCGGAGCTGGACCGCGCCTTCGCCAAGCTCAAGACCTCCGGCGAGTCCCCTCTCTACTACCTCTGCTACCGGGTCTACGAGACCGAGTCGGTCTCGGTCTCGGCCACCTACGGGGCCATCGACAACCAGCGGCGGAGCGAGAAGAGCCGGACGCTCGACGTGGAGCTGCGGGTCGGAAACCCCAAGCTCGACAACACGCACAAGATCCGGGACGAGGGATGGGATCCGAGCGACCGGTACGGCCGGTCCGGGGCCCCCCTGATGCCGGTGGAGGACGACGAGACGGCGATCCGGAACGCCCTGTGGCTGGCCACGGACGCCCATTTCAAGTCCGCCCAGAAACGGTACGTCAAGGTGAAGGCGAACAAGGCGGTCAAGGTCGAGGAGGAGGACACCTCCGACGACTTCTCGGTGGAAAAGGCGCAGGTCTTCACCGGGCCGCCCGCCCCGTTCGCGATCGACCGGCCGGGCTGGGAGCAGCGGCTCCGCAAGCTGTCGATGATCTACCGCGACTACAAGGACGTCTTCAACTCCTCGGTCTCCTTCGCCGCCGTCCGCACCCGGCGGTGGCTCGTGAACACCGAGGGCTCCAGGATCCAGGACGAGCGCATCCAGTACCGGCTCTTCACGGTCGTCGAGACCGTCGCCGACGACGGCATGGAGCTCTCGCTGTACGACGGCGTCGAGGCGGCGACGCCCGACGCGCTCCCCGACGACGCGCGGATGCAGGAGACCGTGAAGACGCTGGCCAAACAGCTGACCGACCTGCGGGTCGCGCCGGTCGCGGACACTTTCGCGGGTCCCGCGATCCTGCGGTCGAAGGCGGCGGGGGTCGTGTTCCACGAGATTTTCGGCCACCGCATCGAAGGCCACCGGCAGAAGGACGAGGAGGAGGGGCGGACGTTCGCCAAGAAGGTGGGACAGTCGGTCATGCCCGAGTTCATCACGGTCGTGGATGATCCCCCGCGCCAGTTCCTGGGCAAGCTGCCCCTGAACGGCCATTACAAGTTCGACGACGAGGGCGTCCCGGCGCAGAAGGTGACGCTGGTCGAGAAGGGGATCCTGCGGAGCTTCCTCATGGGGCGTTCCCCCGTGAAGAACTTCCCGAATTCCAACGGCCACGGGCGGTGCTCCCCCGGGAATTCCCCCGTCGCGCGCCAGGGGAACCTCATCGTCGACTCGACCAAGCGCGTCCCCTACGCGAAGCTCCGCGAGATGCTGCTCGAGGAGATCAAGAAGCAGGGGAAGCCCTACGGGCTCATCTTCGACGACATCGCGGGCGGTTTCACGATGACCCAGTCCTTCCTGCCCCAGTCGTTCAAGCTCCTGCCGCTGCGCGTCTGGCGCGTCTACCCCGACGGCAAGCCCGATGAGGTCCTGCGGGGGGTCGACATCGTCGGGACGCCGCTCGCTTCCCTCGAGAAGATCCTCTGCGCGGCGGACGACGACGACGCTTTCAACGGCACCTGCGGGGCCGAGTCGGGATGGGTCCCGGTCGCGGCCTGCTCGCCGAGCCTGCTCGTGGGGACGATCGAGGTCGAACGCCAGCAGAAGAGCCAGGACCGGCCGCCGCTGCTCCCGGCCCCGCGTCACGATCCCGAGGATCCGTCGAAGAAGGGAAAGAAGGAGGGCCAGCCGTGAGGATCGCCTTCGCGTCCCTGCTCCTGCTCGCGGCGGGGGCCGCCCCGCAGGACGATGACGATCTCATCTTCCGGGTCCTCCGCGACGAGCGGCAGCGCTCCCTCGAGCGGCTCAAGCTCGAAAAGAGCGGCCCGCCCTACTACCTCGAGTACACCGTGACGGAATCGGAGTCGTTCCAGGTCAGCGGCTCCTTCGGGGCCGTGACCGGGCGGGGCGGCGGCAAGTCCCGGTACTGCTCCATCGACCTGCGCGTCGGGGACCGCACCCTCGACAACACGAACTTCGCGGGCGCCAGCCCGGGCGGCGGCACGTCGTTCACCGTGGACGACGACTACGACGCGCTGCGCCACGAGCTGTGGCTGGCGACGGACCGCGAATACAAGAGCTCCATCGAGGAGCTGGAAAAGAAGAAGGCTTTCCTCCAGCAGAACACGGTCCAGGACCGGCCCGACGACCTCTCCACGGAGGAGCCCGTCGTGCTCGTCCGGCCGACGGTCAAGCTGGAAGTCGACCGGGAGCGGTGGTCGGCCGCCGTCCGGAAGGTTTCCGCCGTCTTCCGGGAATTCCCGAAGATCCAGAAATCCGTGGTGACCTTCTACTCCCGCTCCGAATCGAAGTGGTTCCTGAACAACGAGGGCTTCAAGAACCGGGGGGGCGAAGTCAGCATGGCCCTCGTGATCGGGGCCCTCATCCAGGCGGACGACGGCATGAAGCTCTCGGACGCGGAGCTCTTCGCGGGGACCGCGGAGAAGGACCTTCCGTCGCCCGAGGCGGCCGAGAAAACGGCGCGCGACTTGGCTCAGCGCCTGGAGCGGCTCGCCGCCGCCCCCAAGGCGGAGGAGTACCGCGGCCCCATCCTCTTCGAGGGCCAGGCCGGCGCGGAGTTCTTCGCGCTCGCCCTGACCTCGCAGCTGGGCTCGTCGCACGAGCAGCTTGGCCGGGGCGGCTCGGGGGGCAATCCGTGGCGCGAGCAGATCGGCCAGCGGGTCGCCGCGGCCTTCATCTCGGTGATCAGCGACCCGACCGCCCGCGAATACAACGGGACGCCGATCCTCGGCGGCTACGACATCGACGACGACGGCGTCCGCGGCCAGAAGCTGACGCTGATCGACAAGGGCGTCCTCAAGACCTTCTGCATGAGCCGCATCCCCACCCGCAACATCAAGAAAAGCAACGGCCACTCGCGGGACGGAGTCGGCGGGCCCAGCACGATCTTCATCGAGTCGGCGAAGAAGCTGCCGCGCGAAGAGCTGATGAAGCGGCTCTTCGA
>DASXTT010000268.1:0-2765 GCA_036505255.1 Planctomycetota bacterium
TCCAGAACGAAGTCAACAATCACTGGAAGCGGCACGCGCCGGCCTGAGGGCCGGCCGAGTCCGAAGTTGCAAAGTCCTGAGTCCAAAGCGGCCGGACGTCCAATGTCCAAAGCAAGGAGTCCAACGTCCAAAGTCCCCAATTGGATCCGCCGTTGGACATGGGACTCCTGACCTCGGACCTTGGACCTCTTTCGGCTTTGGACGCAGGACCTTGAACTCAGGACCGTCCCCATGACCAGTCCTTGCCCTTTCTGCGCGGCGGAGCTCGCGGACGGAGCGCGGACCTGCCCTTCCTGCGGCGAAATCGTCGTCCAAACCTGCCCGTTCTGCGCCGAGGAGATCCTCGCGCTCGCCCGCATCTGCCGCTGGTGCAAGTCCGACCTCGCCTCGCCCGTCGGCGAGGGCGTCCGGGCGCCGACCCCGGAGGAGTCCCGCCGCGCGAACACCCTCGGGGAGGAGCGGGGCCTGACGGCCGTCATCGCGCTCGGCCTGATCACCTGCGGCCTCTACGCGTTCTACGCGATGTACGAGCAGATGAAGGAGATCCAGGCGCACTCGGGCGGCCGGCGGGGGCTCGATCCGACGCGCGACCTCGTCCTCTGCATCGTCACGCACTTCGCCACCGTGGGAATGTTCCCGTTCTGGATCTACTATGTGATGTACCAGTATCCCCGGGCGTTCCAGGAAAGCTGCGCGCAGGAGGAGTTCCCGTGCCGCGACGTTTTGACCCCGTGCGTGCTCCTCGCCGTGCTCTCGGCCTCGCTCCTGTGCCTGTCGCTCGCGATTCCCGTGTGGGTCTTCGCCGTCGCGCTGCTGCAAAATGAACTCAACCACCACTGGCGACTCCACCGTCAGCTCGGCCCGGTCCCGGCCTAGGGCCGCGGCCTTCGTCGCGCTGACCGCCGCCTTCGTGGCCGCCGCTCTGTGGCGGCCCTCCGACCAGGGCATCCCCCTGTGCACGCTCAAGGCCGCGCTCGGCGTTTCGTGCCCGGGCTGCGGGATGACGCGCGGCCTGGCGGCCCTCGCACGCGGCGAGCCCGGGGTCAGCCTCAAGTACCACGCCTTCGCGCCCCTCGTGGCGCTGGGCGCCGTCGCGGCGTGGCTCGCGCTCGGGCTCGGCCTGATCACCGGCCGCAACTTCTTCCCGGACCTCAACGCCCGCCGCGCGACGACCGCGGTCGTGATTTTTACCGCCGCGTTTCTCGTCTACTGGGTCATCCGGCTCTGGACCCGGACGGCGCCATGATTCCCTGCGACGTCCGCTTTCTCGGCCGTCTCCGGTACGCGGAGGGGCTGGAGCTCCAGCGCGACCTCGTCCGCCGACGCATCGCCGGGGAAGTCCCGGACACGCTCCTGCTTCTCGAGCACGAGCCCGTCGTGACGCTCGGGAAGGTCGCCAAGGCGGAGCACCTCCTGGTGGACCGCGCGGGTCTCGCGCGCCTCGGCGTGGAGGTGCACGAGACCGACCGCGGCGGCGACGTCACCTACCACGGGCCGGGCCAGATCGTCGGGTATCCGATCCTCGACCTGAACGCGCTCCGGCGCGACGTGAAGTGGTATCTCGAGCGGCTCGAGGAGGTCATGATCGCGGTCTGCGCGCGGCACGGGGTGACGGCGGACCGGCGGCCCGGGATGACCGGGGTCTGGGTCGGAACCGAGAAGATCGGGGCGATCGGCGTGCGCGTCGAACGCTGGGTCACCTCGCACGGATTCGCCTTCAACGTCGCGACGAACCTCGACCACTTCGGCCTCATCGTTCCTTGCGGGCTCCGGGGGGAGGGGGTAACATCGCTCGCCGCGAGGCTGGGCCGTCCCGTGGATCCGGAGGGGGTGAAGCGCGATGTCGCCGAAGCGTTCGGGGCGGTCTTCGGCCGCGACCTCCGACCCTCCCCGGCCGCTTCTTGAACGCGCTTACTACTTCCTGAAGCTCACCCGGGCGGTCGAGGACCGGGCCGCGCTGCTTTACCGGCAGGGGAAGATCCACGGCGGCAATTTCTCGAGCCGCGGCCAGGAGGCCATCTCCGTCGGGACCGCCCTCGCCCTCGAGCCCCAGGACAAGGTCGCGCCGATGATCCGCAACCTGGGCGCGGTCCTCGTGCGCGGGTGGTCTCCGAAAGACGTTCTCGCCTCCTACCTCGCGCGCGCCACGAGCCCCAACCGCGGGAAGGACAACTCCACACATTTCGGCGACGTCGAGAAGACGGGCGTCATCGCGTGCATCAGCATGCTCGGCACGCTCGTGCCCGTGATGGCCGGGATGGCGCTCGCGGGGAAGCTGAAAAAACAGAATCTCGTCACGCTGACCTATGTGGGCGACGGCGCGACCTCCACGGGCGAGTTCCACGAGGGGCTCAACTTCGCGGCGGTCTTCCAAGTGCCGTTCGTGCTCATCATCGAGAACAACCAGTGGGCGTACTCAACGCCGGTGGAGCGCCAGACGCCCGTGAAGGACCTTGCCAAGAAGGCCGAGGCCTACGCGATTCCCTGGGCGGTCGGCGACGGGAACGACGTGGCCGAGGTGTACCGGCTCACGAAGAAGTTCGCGGAGGAGGCGCGCGCCGGGGGCGGCCCGCGGGTGATCGAGTTCAAGACGATGCGGATGCGCGGCCATGCCCAGCACGACGACGCGGGGTACGTCCCGAAGGGGGTCTTCGCGGAATGGGAGAAGAAGGACCCGATCGCCGGATGCGAGCGGCACCTTGCCCTTTCAGCGAAAGAGAAGGCGGACGTCGAAGCCCGGATCGAACGCGAAGTGATTGAAGCGG
>DASXTT010000269.1:0-3666 GCA_036505255.1 Planctomycetota bacterium
CGCGGGTAAGAGGTCTGCGATGGCGCCGTCCACGGCCGCGGACGCGGCCTTCTCCCGGAAGGCGAGCGCCTGGAGCCGCGGATGTCGCTCCTTCGCCTCGGCCGCGAGCGCCGCGAGGTCGGGCGCCGCGCCCTCGTCGACGGCCGGTTTCCGCAGGAGGTAGGCCGGTTCCTCGGCCAGGCCGAGGGAGGCATTCAGCACCGCGCGCGCGATCGAGAGCTGATTGCGGGCCCGCACGAGGTCGAGCTGGGCATTGCCCAAATCGACCTGCGCCTTGGTCAGGTCGTACTTCGTCCGGGTGCGGACTTCGACGAATCCCCGGACCTGCTCGAGGCGCTTCTCGAAGCCGCGCACCGTTTCCTGCCCCACGGCGACAAGTTCCTGGCCCTGGAGGACCGTGAAGAACGCCTGGCGGAAGGCGAAGGCCACTTCGGCGGAAGCGGAGTCGAAGTCCGCGATCGCCGCGTTCCACTCCTCACCCGCCGCCCGGGCCGCCGCGGAGGCGCCGCCGAAATCGAAGAGGAGCATCGAAGCCCCGATCGATCCGGAGTGAGATTTGCCGACGTCGCTCGTGATCAGGGGATCGCCGGCGCGCGCCTGATCGACGCTGACGGAGGCCGAGGCGGAAACCGAGGGAAGCGTGAGCGCCCCGGTCTGCCGCAGGCGCGCCTCGGCGGACTGGATCCGCGCGTGGGCCGACCCCACCTGGGGATTGTGCTCGAGGGCGATGGCGAGGCCGCGCTCGAGGGTCAGGGTGGACCCGGCACCGAGGCCCAGCTCCGCCGCGGTCGCCGTCCGCTCGCCAGGGGCCGCCGAAGCGGGATCCTGCGCCCGCCGGGCCTCCCCGATGACCGAGCAGGCGGCGAGAAGCAGGGCCGGCGCGAGAAGCAGGACGCGAAATCTCATGGAAGTCTCCATCTTCAGCTTCCGACACTCTAGAACCCGCTGGGGTTCGCAGACAATCCCGAATTGGACGGAGTCACCCATAATCGAGGAGGTCGGCGATGATGCACCGGGGGAATCGGGGAATATTACGGCGAGACGATTCCCGCGTTGCCGTCCACTCGTACGTGCTGGCCCTCTTTCAAAAGCCGCGTGGCGCCCGGCACGCCGAAGACCCCGGGGATCCCGAGCTCGCGGGCGATCACGGCCGCGTGGCACATCTCGCCGCCCACTTCCATGACGACGGCCGACGCCGCGGAAAACAGCGGGGTCCACGCCGGATCGGCGAACCGCATCACCAGGACGTCCCCCGGACGGACGCGCCGGGGATCCGGTTGTTCCAGGATTCGCGCGGGACCTTCGGCGATCCCACCGCCGACCCCCGCGCCGCGAAGGGATCCGTCCGGATTTCCGCCGGGGGCGGAGATGTCCGGATAATCCACCGGCACCCCGTCGGAACGGAGGAAGTCCGGGGTTTCCTTCCTGCGGAATCCTTCCAAGGCTTCACGCCGCCGCTCCACCCGATGCCGCGCCTCCCCGGCAGACAGGCCGGCGCCGCGGGCGAGCGCCTCCAACTCCTCGATTTCGAGATGGAAGACGTCTTCCGCGGATCCGAGAACCTTGCGTTCCACGAACCTCCGGCCCAATTCGAGAGCGGCCCGGCGGGCGCGCAGGAGGCCCGCCATCATGTGGTGCTTGGGCGCCTCCCGGAGCGGAAGCACCTCGGGCAGCGCCCGGGCCAGGAACCGCATCAACGGCCGCTTCCAGAAGGGTGCGCGCGCCACGGCGTCGTCGACCCAAACCCGCCGCTCCACTCGAAGCCGGCGCGTGCGGTCCGTCACGGTCTCGGTGCCCGGCGCCAGGAGCCGCGACCGCACCAGGTCCACGATCATCCCCGGCTCCTCGACCCACCGCGGCACGGCCATGTCGATCTCCTTGGGAGCCCGGTGGCCGAATCGCGAGAGGAACTGATCCAGGGACCGGAGCCATCCGGCGGCGGCCTCGTCCCGGTCCGCCGAAGCCCGCAGGGTCCGGAGGATTTCGACGGCGGTCCCCGAGGAAAACCGGCCGTCCAGCGGACCCGCCTCCGCGACGAGCCTGTCGATTCCGAGGGAGATCATCAGCGTGTGGGTCCCCGCCCCCGCCGCGGCCAGGCGCCGCTTCGCCTCCGGCCAGGTCCGGAAGAAGCCGTCGGCCGCGAGAGCCAGCGCTCCCGCGATCGCGAACAGGAGTCCGTCCTCCTTCAGGACCCGCGATTCGGGAAGGTCGAGCATGAGGATCTCGCGGATCAGCATCCGGTCGTCCAAGTCGGCCACGGGCGGCCGCCGCGCGAGCAGCTCATCGGCCCGGGCGAGCGATCGGAGCGCCTCGCGGGGACGGAGGAGCCTGGGAAGTTTCATCGCCAGGCGCCACACCAGCCGGAGCCGCGCCCTCATCCGTCCCCCGGGTCCCCAGGGAAGGCGCCGCGGCCGGAGGATGCCGTCCGCGATGAGCCTGGCCGTCGTCCGCCCCGCCCGGGCGTCGATCCCCGAGAGCGCGCGCGGCAGGAAGCTTCCGAGGATCGGCGAGGAGAGGAGCGCGTTCATGTTGAAACAGATGCGGCCGTCCACGAGGTCGGCCGGAGACGCCTGCGAAAAGACGGGAGAACCCGCGGGAACGCCCAGGAGTTCGCGCGTGAAAATGGGGATGAGGGCGTGCCGGAGCAACGACCAGGTCAGCCGGGGGATCGGATCCGGCAGGGACTCGCGCAGGTTCCAGGTCGACCACACGGTGACCGGTCCCTCGTCCGCGTCGGGGGCCGACCGGATCACCTCGGGCGGCGTCCACGGCGCCCCGGTCGTGATGAGCCGGGCCTGGAGCCACCAGACCGAACCGTCCTGGTCCAGGGACCATTCGAGGTCCAGATCCCGCTTCCACCGCTCCGCGAGGGTTTTTCCGGCCGCCGCGACAGTGCGGACCTCCGATTCGGACAGAACGGGCGGGCCCGCCGCCGACCGGCGCGCCTCGATCGTCCCGAATCCGGTGCGGTAGATCCGCCAGCGCTCGGGAGCGGCGCGCCCGGCGACGAGCGACTCCCCAAGTCCCTCGACCGCTTCAAGGACCGACGCGGGATCGCGACCGACAGGGTCGCGGGTGAAGAGAACCCCCGCCGCCCGGGGGGTGATCATCCGTTGGAAGACAACCCCGACCGGAATGGGATCCGAGCCCCCCGCGTAGGACCGCACCCGTTCGGCGGCGCCCGACGCGATCGTCCTCGCCGCGGCGGCCATCGCGGTCGGAACGTCGCGCACGCCGAGGCTCGTCTCGAAGAGGCCCGCGAACGACCGGCGCTCGGAATCCTCGCCGAGGGCCGACGATCGCACCGCGATGGGGCCGCCCCTCAGGAGCTCGGCGCACCGGCGCCCGAGCTCGGCCCTCGCCTCGCCCCGCCACCGGTCCGGTGATTCGGTGACCGCGGAGACGGCGAAGCCCTCGGGCGTTCGATATCCTTCGCGCCGGAGCGAGGCCAGACCGACGGCCTTGCCTCCGAAGAGGGCCGCTCCGGGCGCCGCCGGATCCAGCACGGAGAGATCGATGAAGGTGGGGGAATTTTTTTTCACCGGTTGAATGATACCCGCGGCGGCGTACATAGAAATCAAGGGACGCATTGGGACCGGCGCCGGCGTTGTATTATCATGGGATCCCGAAGCAACCTGGGAGGTCGATTGTCACCATTCGGACGGA
>DASXTT010000270.1:0-7474 GCA_036505255.1 Planctomycetota bacterium
CAAGGTCAACATCGTCGAAGTTCGCAAGCGGGGACTCGTCATCCGCCGCCCCGAGGGCCTGCAGGAGCTTTCGTGGCCGGAGGTCGACCCGGAATGGGCGGTGGCCTTCGTGCGGGCCGACCTTCCCGCCGGGGCCGAAGGGAGCCTGCTCGCGGGCCTGTACCTCGCTCGGGCGGCGCGGTGGGAGGCGGCGCTGGGCGAGCTCCGCAAATCCGATTCGACCCATCCGCTGGTGATCGAGGCCCGGAGGCGCGGGCTCGAGGGGATTCTCAAGCAGGCCGAGTCCGCGGCCGCCGGCAGGCGGTGGAGGGAGGCCGTGGAAAGGCTCCGGACCGCGGCGGAAATCTCCCCGCAGGAGGCAGCCCTCGACGCCGCGCGCCGCAGGGTTCTCGCGGGACTCGTGGAGCAGGGGAAGGAGCACTCCCGGAAGAAAAGCACCTCGGCCATGGAGGAGATCATCGACCTGATCGTGAAGAACTTCCCCGAGGCGGACCGCGCTCCCGCGGAGATCCGGGAGGAGGTCCGGTGGATCGCGGTCACGGACCCCGCGAAATTCGGACTGACCGGCCGGATCGGCCAGCCCTTCCTGGTGAATCCCGCGGACGAGCCCGTGAAGGGGTTCTACCTGAAGGACGTGCCGGGGACCTTCGACGGGGTATCGATCCTCGTCCGGTTCACCACCATCCCGAAGCAGACCCATGTCGGGCCCATCTGGGACGGCAGGGCGGGAAGGCTCCACGCGTGGCTCATCCGGGACAATCCCCTCCTGATGTTCGCCCAGCTCGAGGAGAAGGCGCACCATTGGAACGTATTCTTCGAAAAGGGGATCGATGCCGCCGATTCCTTCGAAATCCGGGTCCTTCTCGAGAAGGGCGAGTACGTCGTCTCGGTCAACGGCGCCGAGGCCGGGCGCGCCAAGGCCGCGGAGACCGAGATGAAGTCGATGGGGATCCAGGCCAGCCACGGCCGGGCCTGGATCGACCGCTTCCGGCTGCGCAAGAAGGAATGACGGACTTTGAATATTACACTATTGGAATATTCGAAAAGGGCAATCCCCGGGAGGCATCCATGACGGCCCGACTGCTCGCGGCGGCGCTCCTCGCCTGCCTGCTCCAGGATCCCCCGAAGATCGAGAAGGGCGAGAAGGCCCCCGACTTCGCGGCGAAAAACCAGAAGGGCGAAGAGGTCAAGCTCTCCGCCTTCAAGGACAAGAGGAACGTCCTGCTCGCCTTCTACCCGAAGGACTTCACGGGCGGCTGAACCCGCGAGATGCGCGAGCTGCGGGACGCAGTGAAGACGTTCGACGAGGCCGAGACGACCATCCTCGCCATCTCGAAGGACGGGATCGACTCCCACAAGAAGTTCTGCGACGACGAGAAGCTCCCTTTCGACCTGATCGCGGACTCCGAGAGCAAGGTCCACGAGGCGTACGGCTTCAAGAAGATGGTCCGCGCGCTCATCCTCGTCGACAAGGCCGGGACGATCCGTTGGGTCGACAAGGAGTACAAGCTGACGAAAGAAGAGTGGGAAACCCTGATGAAGGAAGTGGCGGAGTTGAAACCGAAAAAGTAACGCCGGAATCAGGAATCAAGAATTAGGAATCAAAGAGCCGAAAGATCAGAAACGAGGGGCGGGTCTTCTTCTGATTCTTGATTCCTGATTCTTGATTCCTCACACGGTTTTCTTCCCCGTGATCCATCTCCACAGTCGAATCACCGGATCGTAGTGATTGTCCACCACCCGCTCCTTCAGCGGGATGATCGCGTTGTCCGTGATGTGGATGTCCTCCGGGCAGACCTCGGTGCAGCACTTCGTGATGTTGCAGAAGCCGAGGCCGAAGGCGTCCTTCAGGAGCTTCGTACGGTCGAGGTCGTCGATCGGGTGCATCTCGAGCGCCGCCACGCGCACGAAGAACGCCGGGCCGGCGAACTCCTCGTGCTTGCCGTGCTCCCGCAGGACGTGGCAGACATCCTGGCAGAGGAAGCACTCGATGCACTTGCGGAACTCCTGGACGCGGTCGATGTCCTCCTGCCGCCAGTTCCACTCGGCGCCCTTCCGAGGCGTGAAGGCGGGGATCTTCTTCGCCATCTCGAAGTTCGATTTCACGTCCGTGACGAGGTCCTTGATGACGGGGAAGGCCTTGAGCGGACGCACCGTGATCGGCTCGCCCTGTTTGAAGTCGTCGAGCCGCGTCTTGCACATGAGGCGGGGACGGCCGTTCACCTCGGCGCTGCACGACCCGCACTTGGCCGCCTTGCAGTTCCAACGGACGGCCATGTCGGGCGCGGCGTGCGCCTGGATCCAGTGCATGGCGTCGAGCACCACCATGCCGGTCTCGACCGGCACGTCGTAGTCCTTGAGCTCGCCGCCCGCGCGGTCGCCGCGGAAGACCCGGAATTTCGCGTCGCCGGTCACTTCGACTCGCCTCGCCTTCGCTCGGCTCGCTCAGTGCAAGCAATCACTTTTTGTCCTCGAAGAGTTTCTTGAGTTCCTCGGGCATCTCGGGACACGGCGTCGGCTTCACCTGCATCCCGTCCGCCCCCTTCTTCACGGCCATGTTGACCTTGCCGAGCTTGGCGTCCGGCTTGGGGTGGTCCGTCCGGCTGTGCGCGCCCCGGCTCTCCTGGCGGAGGATCGCCGCGCGGCACGTCGCCTCGGCGGTCACGATCAGGTTCTTGAGGTCGCGCGAGAGGTGCCAGCCGGGGTTGTACATCATCGAACCGTCGGCGTGGATGTTCCCGATCCGCGGCTTGAGCGCCTCGAGCTGTTTCAGCCCCTCCTGCAGGTCCGCCTCATTCCGGAAGATGCCGACGTACTTGCCCATGATCTCCTGCAGGGCCTGGTGGACGACGTACGGACTCTCGCCCTTTCCCTCGAAGGGCGCGCGCATCCGCTTCACGCCGGCTTCGACGTCCTCCTCGCGCACCTCCGGCTTTCCCGCCTTCTTCGCCCCTTCGGCCGCTCCCGCGCCCGCGCGCCGTCCGAAGACGATGAGGTCCGAGAGCGAGTTGCCCCCGAGCCGGTTCGCGCCGTTCATGCCGCCCGTGCACTCGCCCGCGCCGTAGAGTCCCGCCACCGTCGTGGCGCCCGTGTCGGGATCGACGCGCATCCCGCCCATCGCGTAGTGCGCCGTGGGGCCGACTTCCATCGGCTGTTTCGTGATGTCGACGTCCGCCAGCTCCTTGAACTGGTGGTACATGCTCGGGAGCTTTTTCTTCACGCGCTCCGGGTCCTGCCAGCTGATGTCGAGCCACGCGCCGCCGTGCGGCGTGCCCCGGCCCTCCTTGACCTCCGTGTAGATCGCGCGCGCCACGTTGTCCCGCGTCGAGAGCTCGGGCGGCCGCCGATCTGTCGTCTGGTGGCCGGCGAGGATCGCCTTGAGCCAGCGTTCCGCCTCCTCGGGCGTCTCGGCGAAATCTTTCCGCTTGTCCTCGGGGAGGTATTTCCACATGAAGCGCTCGCCGGCCGAGTTCTTCAGCAGCCCCCCGTCGCCGCGCACGGCCTCCGTGACGAGGAGGCCCATCACGCCCGGCGGCCAGACCATCCCCGTCGGATGGAACTGGAAGAACTCCATGTCGATGAGCTCCGCGCCCGCGTCGTACGCCAGCGCGTGGCCGTCGCCCGTGTACTCCCACGAGTTCGACGTCACCTTCCAGCATTTCCCGTAGCCGCCCGTCGCGAGGACGACCGCCTTCGCGCGGAAGACTACGGAGCGGCCGTTCTCGCGCCAGTAGGCAAGCGCGCCGGTCACGCGGTCGCCGTCCTTGAGGAGCGACGTGACCGTGCACTCCATGAAGACGTCGATCCCCAGGTGGACGCCGCGGTCCTGGAGCGTGCGGATCAGCTCGAGCCCGGTCCGGTCGCCGACGTGCGCCAGCCGCTTGTAGGTGTGACCGCCGAACGCGCGCTGGAGGATCTTGCCGTCGGGCGTGCGGTCGAAGACGGCGCCCCACTGCTCCAGCTCGCGCACGCGGTCGGGCGCCTCCTGCGCGTGGAGCATCGCCATGCGCCAGTGGTTGAGGAACTGGCCGCCCTTCATCGTGTCCTTGAAGTGGACCTGCCAGCTGTCCTGGAGATCGATGTGCGCCAGCGCCGCCGCGATCCCGCCCTCCGCCATCACGGTGTGCGCCTTGCCGAGGAGGCTCTTGCAGATGATCGCGGTCTTCGCTCCCTGCGCCGACGCCTCGATCGCCGCGCGCAGCCCCGCGCCGCCGGCGCCGATCACGATGACGTCGAAATCGTGACGCTCGTACTTGTCGGTCATAGCAGCTGGAGATTCTTCCAGGTCCCGGAGGCGACCATCATCACGTAGAAGTCCGCGAACATGACGCCGAAGAGGCTCGTCCACGCCCAGAACATGTGGTGTTCGTTCAGTTTCGTCAGTCCCGACCAGGCCTTGTATCTCGGCATGTTGGAGGCGGGACATGAGAAGCAGTCGAGCTTGCCGCCGACGATGTGCCTCAGCGAATGGCACGAAAACGTGTAGAAGGTCAGAAGCGTGGTGTTCAGGCCCAGGACGAGCGTGCCGACGGTGATGCCGAATCTGTCGCCCGGCCAGAGCGCCTTCCAGACGTCGTGCCACAGGAAGAAGAGGAAGATGACGGCCGCGTACATGAAGAAGCGATGCGAATTCTGCAGGAGGAGCGGTCCGACGCGCTCGCCCCAGTAGTGCTTGCGCGGCTCGCCCACGCCGCAGCCGGGCGGATCCTGCCAGATCGACCGGTAGTAGGCATTGCGGTAGTAATAGCAGGTGAAGCGGAATCCGCCCGGAAAGGGCAGGATCAGCATCGCCGGCGAGAGCCACAGCGGCAGGTTGAACCAGTGGCCGAGGTTGGGCGAGAAGAAAGGCGAGAGCAACTCGCCGACTTCGTAGTCGCCGCCCTTGACCGCCCGCCAGGTCGCGTAGCCGACGAAGCTCAGGAGGACCACCGCCGTCACGAGCGGCCCGGCCCACCACAGGTCGGCGCGATCGGTGCCAAGCCAGCGGGACTTCCCGATCGCCGCCTCGGCCGGACCTGCCATGGGATTCCCCCAAGTCCTCTGCGAATACTAGTGAAGGCCCCCGGCGGAGGTCAACCCGCCAGTACGCGCTCCGCGATCCGCACCCAGACCTCGACCCCGATCGGGAGGCTCGACTCGTCGAAATCGAACCGGGCGCTGTGGTGCGGGAAGTCGAGGCCCTTCTTCGGATTCGCCGACCCCAGG
Organism: Planctomycetota bacterium; assembly: GCA_036505255.1. Taxonomy (GTDB): domain Bacteria; phylum Planctomycetota; class MHYJ01; order MHYJ01; family JACPRB01; genus DASRJF01. Next base: position 5,206 of record DASXTT010000270.1, read on the forward strand.
AGCCAGTAGCACCCGGGCACGCGCTCGAGGACGTACGACATGTCCTCCGCGCCCATCGTGATGTCCTGCGCGACGACGTTTTTCGCGCCCACGACCTCGGCCGCGGCGGCCCGCACGAGCTCGGTCATCTTCGGGTCGTTCACCGTCGGCGGATAACCGTCGCGCCACTCGATCTCGACCTTCGCGCCGAGGGCGCCCGCGACGCCCTTCGCGATCGCGCGGATCTCTTTCTGGATCATCGCGCGCACCGGCTTCTCGAGGGCGCGGCAGGTGCCGTTCAAAGTCGCCGTGTCCGAGATGATGTTGTGGCGCACGCCGCCGTGGATCTGTCCGACGGTCACGACGGCCGATTTGAGCGGATGAGTCTTCCGGCTCACGATGGTCTGAAGCGCGAGCGTGACGTGAGCCGCGGCGACGACGGGATCGATCGTCTGGTGGGGTGCGGCGCCATGGCCGCCTTTCCCCACGATCTTGATGGTGAATTCATCCGCGCTGGCGAAGACCGGCCCGGATCGCGCGCCGATCTGTCCCACGCTGAGGTCGTTCCACATGTGCATCGCGAAGGCGGCGTCGACTTTCGGCTTGTCGAGCACGCCCGCTTCGATCATGGGGAGCGCGCCGCCGGGCCCCTCTTCGGCGGGCTGGAACATGAACTTGATCGTGCCCGCGAGCCGGTCGCGCCGCTTGGCCAGGATCGCCGCCGCGCCGAGGGCCGCCGCGACGTGGCCGTCGTGGCCGCAGGCATGCATCATCCCGGGGACCTGGGAGCGGTACGGGACTTCGTTCAGCTCGGTGACCGGGAGGGCGTCGATATCGGCCCGCGCGAGGATCGTCTTGCCGGGCTTGTCCCCGCGGATCGTGGCGAGGATGCCGGTCCCGGCGATCCGGCGGTGATCGATTCCGGCGGCGGAGAGCTTTCGTTCGATGAGTTCGGCGGTGCGCTTCTCCTGGAAACCCGCCTCGGGATGGCGGTGGACGTCGCGCCGGATGGCGACGACGTCGGGAGCCCCGGCGCGGACGTCGTCGGAGAGGAGGACCCGGCCCGGCATGAAGGCCCTTTCGGTTTTTGACACTATAGGGCCGGAGGGCCCGGGCGTCAATCGAGTGCGGGCAGGGCCAGCTCCCAGCATCCAGCGACCAGCGCCCAGCTGGGCTTCAAGCGGCGCGCTTCGAGGCGGGCCTGGAATCGGCAATCCGGAATCCGCAATCGCCGGGTTTGTTGTATCCCTCTCGCGGCCGGTCGTATAATGGCCCTTTCGATCGACTACCGAGGTGATCGCATGTCCGGCCACTCCCACTGGGCCACCATCAAGCACAAGAAGAGCGCCGCCGACGCCAAAAGGGGCAAGCTCTTCTCGAAGATCGCGCGCCTCATCATCCTCGCGGCGCGCCAGGGCGGCGGCGACCCCAAGATGAACCTCAAGCTCGCGTACGCGCTCGAGGAAGCGCGCGCGGCGAACATGCCCAAGGACAACGTCGAGCGGGCCATCAAGCGGGGCACGGGCGAGCTCGAGGGGATCACCTTCGAGGAAGTCACCTACGAGGGCTACGGCCCGGGCGGCGTCGCCTTCCTCGTCGAAGCCCTCACGGACAACAAGAACCGCTCCGCGGCCGAGATCCGCAAGATCTTCGAAGGCGTGGGGGGCAACCTGGGGACGGCGGGAAGCGTCCGCCGCCTGTTCGAGCGGAAGGGAGTCATCTACCTCCCCGCCGCGGGCGTCAACGAGGACCAGCTCATGGCCGACGTCCTCGACGCCGGCGCCGACAACATGGAGCGGTCCGGGGAGCTCTTCGAGATCACGACCGGCGCGGCCGATTTCGACAAGGTGCGAAAGGCGCTCGCGGAAAAGAAGTACAAGATCGAAAGGTCCGAGCTCGCGATGTGGCCCAGCCTCAGCGTCCCGGTGGACGAGGAGATCGGGCAGAAGATCCTGAGGCTCATGGATGCGCTCGACGAAAGCGACGACGTCCAGAAGATCTACGCGAACTTCCAGCTTCCGGAATCGCTGCTGAAAACCTGAAACCCTTGGACAGACTTCAGACTTCAGACATCAGACTTCAGGAGTTGTCAGACTGATAGCTGGAGACACTGAAGTCTGATGTCCGATGTCTGACAACTAAGAAAACACAATGTCCACACTGTTACGTTGTCCACGATGCAAGTCCGAAGTTGACGCCTCGGCCTCGAAGCCGGGGTCCGTCATCAAATGCCTCCATTGCCGCGCCGACATGCGCGTCCCGGACGCGCCCTCGGGCCCCGGCCCCGCGA